>SLFE01000279.1 GCA_007124415.1 Waddliaceae bacterium
AAAGAAGGAAAAGGAACGAATACGATTTTCTTCCCCGTCCATGAGGTCGGGAAAATGCTAAGCTCTATTCCAAAGCTTTAATCTCGGTTAAGAAGTTAAACGGCTATCAAAAAAATGAGGGCGCAAGCAGCTTTTCATTTAAAACATTTGACATTCATGTCGGCCTCCAATAGATTTGATAAAGAATTTTTAAATTTGGAGGCCGAAAATGAGCATGTCCGTTGATTCTAAGACAAACACTGCAATCCTATCCAACATTGATCTTGTTCGAAACCTATCTGAATTGGAGTCAAAAACGGATCAACTGTCTTCAAAAATAGAAGTCGATGAGGCGCGGGCTTGGCTTGGATCGATTCAGACCCGTATAGCTCGTTGCGATGACAAAGATCTCAAACAACTCTATGAAAGGGCGGTGGCGTCTGTCGAAGCGATCGATTTAGTAAGCAAAATATATTTGAAGGATTATCGTCCTCCGGTCTTTTCTATCCCGGAGACGGAACTTGTGATCGATATTCGCGACGATAGAACTGTTGTGTCGTCAACTCTGACAATACAACCGTTGGAAAAGCTGAATCAATGCGTTCTGGACGGAACAAAAAGAAAGATCCTTGAAATTAACATCAACGGCGCTCCTTTTGAAGATTACGAGATTTTGGATGACAAACTCGTTTTACGGAATATCCCCGCGGAAGAATTTTCCCTGTTTATCCGTTCCGAGATTCACCCTAAGGAAAACGACTCCTGCACGGGTCTTTATTGCTCGAAGGGCCTGTATATCACACATTGCGAACCGGAAGAATTTCGTCTAATCACCTACCACCTTGACCGACCCGATATCCAAAGTCGTTATAAAACGACAATCATCGCCGATCAAGAAGAATTTCCTGTTCTCCTGTCAAATGGCAATGAGACGGATAAAGGGGTTTTGCAGGGCGGCCGTCACTTCAGAGCATTTGTCGATCCTTTCCCCAAGCCTACTTACCTGTTCGCTATGTGCGCCGGCAAGCTGCACTGCCAAGAGGATAGCTTCGTCACTAAAAGCGGGAGGATTGTTCGGATACAGATCTTCGCAGACAAAAAATATGCAGGCAGTCTCGATTATCCTCTGGAGTGTTTAAAGCAGGCGATGAAGTGGGATGAAGAGAAATACGGAAGGGAATACGACCTTGACGACCTTAAAATAATCGCTGTCGACGACTTCAACATGGGGGCTATGGAGAATAAAGGGTGTTTGATCTTCAATAGCCAGTGCCTCATTGTCAATCCTAAGACAACTGTAGATTCCAATGCTGAATTCACCAAAACCGCCCTCGCCCATGAATATTTTCATAACTGGAGAGGTAATCGTGTTACCATACGCGAATGGTTTCAACTTGCGCTCAAAGAAGGGCTCACCACCTTTACGGAACAGCAGTTTAGCGCAGATGCAGGATCAAGGGCTATGGTGTTGATTGAAAACGCTCGTAGTTTAAAAAGTGAGCAATTTAAAGAAGACGCCGGGCCGACCGCCCACCCCATTCTTCCAAAATCCTGCTCAACCATTCAGAATAATTTTACTTCCACCACATACAATAAGGGGGCAAAAGTCTTCGATATGCTTAAAACCCTCCTCGGAGACGACGGTTTTGCTGCCGGCATGACCCTTTACTTCGACAATCACGACGGTAAATCGGCTCAAATCGAAGATGTCGTTGTTGCGATGGAAGACGTTTCCGGCAGAGATCTCGGTTATTTCCGCAATTGGTTTCACCAGGCCGGAACTCCGGAAGTTACGGTCTCTCAAAGTTATGATCCCAAATCGAAAAAACTGACGCTGCATCTTAAGCAGTACTGCCGCCCGACTCCCGAGTGCCGGGAGAAGCAGCCTTTTCATATTCCCTTTGCCGTTGGCTTCATCGATGAAAAAGGCAATGACATACTGCCCGAAAAGACCTGCCTCCTCGAACTTATCGATGAAGAGCATACGTTTGAGTTTGACAACATTCCCTCTTTGCCTGTGCCCTCGCTTTTAAGGGGGTTTTCAGCTCCTGTCATAGTTCATTACCCCTATTCGTTAGATGAGCTCACCCATATGTTGGCACACGATAGCGATCCCTATTGCCGAAATGACGCGGCACAAAGAATAGCGAAGGCCGAGATCTACCGCATTGCCGATTGCCTCCGAAACAATCGACCTGCCAAGATCAAGGAGGCCGTCTGCGAGGCCTATCGCAATGTGCTTCGAGATAGCGCCATTGACGACAGCTTCAAAGCGGAATTGATTGAAGCTCCGTCTTTGGAGGAGCTTCTTCAGGACATGGAGACCTTCGATATCGATATTGCTAGCGAAGCTTTGACTATTTTCCTCAAACATTCGGCAGCCAATCTTTATGATGATCTCTTGGTTCAGTATCGTAAAAGCCGGGATAATGATCCCTTTTCTTATTCCTCAGAGGATATTGGTCGGAGAAAGTTGAACAGGGTATGTCTGCATCTTCTTGGACAAGCAGGCAACGCTGAACTTGTTGCCGAGGCCTACGATACCGCTCGCTGCATGAACGACAGATATTTTGCCCTGAAAACTCTGTGCAGATTCGATTTGCCCGCAAAATCCCGCGCGGTCGAGGATTTCTATAATAAATATAAGAATGACCCGGAACTCAACATCCCGACGGTTTTCTTGTATTGGATTGGGGCGCAAGCCGTATCGACCAACAAGGATGTGTTGGAGACGATTGAAAAGTTGAGCAAGCATCCGGAATTCGACATGAAAAATCCCAATCACTTAGGTTACCTTTACTTGACGCTTGCCTATAATTTAACAGTTTTTCATGACATTTCAGGTGAAGGGTACCGCATAATCGCCGACGCCCTTTTGACAGTAGAGGGCTTTGGCAATTCCTTTATGGCTTCTGAACTGGCTGGCGCCTTCGAAGATTTCCCAAAACTTAGAGGGAAGCGGAAAACTCTTATGCTGAAAGAGTTGAACCGTATATTGCAGGCTAAAACTCTTTCGGATTCTCCCAAGGAGAAACTGCAGCGCATTCTGCATAACAGTGCCTAGCGCCTGCGGTGCACTTCGTCGATTTTTTCGGCGAGGGAGACGTAGGAGTCGTATCTGAGGGGGGAGAGGTCTCCGCTTTCAACCGCTTCGATGACGGCGCAGCCGGGCTCGTGGATGTGGGTGCAGTTGGGAAAGCTGCACTTGGGGAGGTAGGGGAGAAACTCTCGGAAGTAAAAGGGAAGCTCTTCTTTGTCGAGGTCCCAGATGCCGAAGCTTTTGATGCCGGGCGTGTCGATGACAAAACCGCCGAACTCAAGCGGGATGAGCGTGGCGAATGTGGTGGTGTGCGACCCTTTTTGGGTCCTTTCAACGACATCGCCGATTTCCAGATCGAGTCCTGTGAGATAGTTGATGAGTGAGGACTTGCCAACGCCCGACTGTCCGGAAAACACCGAAGCTTTGTCTTTCATGATGGCCTTGAGCTTGTCCA
>SLFE01000119.1 GCA_007124415.1 Waddliaceae bacterium
CAAGTCCGACGCCGACATGCTCAAAGGGGACGCGCCGGGATTCACCCCCCACAAAGTCCTTGATGAAATGGCAACGCACTCCATCGACTTTTGGCTCACCACAGAAGATTTGCCCGACCCCGAAAACAGAGTGACTGTCGACAATGAAGGAAAGATCCATTTGAGCTATACCGAAAACAACGTCGAATCCCACCAAAAACTAGTCAAAAAACTCGAAGACCTTCTCGAGCACATCGGATGCGAGAGAAAACTTTTCAGAAACAACCTCTATCTCGGAAAAAAGATACCGATCGCAGGCGTCGCCCACCAATGCGGCACCGTCCGGTTCGGAACCGATCCGAAAACCTCGGCCCTCGACATCAACTGCAAGGCCCACGACCTCGACAACCTCTATGTTGTCGACGCCGGCTTCTTTCCTTCGGCATCGGCGGTCAACCCCTCGCTGACGATTATCGCCAACTCCCTCAGGGTCGGCAGCCGGATACTTGAGAGATTACAAGCTAAAAGCTCTGCGGGCTCTCCTTCATAATTTCACGGGCCGCTCTTTCTCCGGAAAGAAAGGCCCCGTGAAGCGTTCCCAAATACTCCGAGGTGTGCTCGCCGGCAAAATGGAGCCTTCCGATCGGCCTGGCCAGCACGTCGATCTCCTCGGGGCTGACGCCCAAAGGGATATGGGTATAGGCCCCTCCTGTCAAAGGATCTTTGTCCCACGTCACTATCCGAAAGTCTTTTAAATTCTCTCCGACGCATTCGGGAAAATGCCTTTGCAAAACAGCAAGAAAGCGACTCCTCACCTCTTTTTCCTGAAGCTTTTCCAAAGCGAGAGCCTCATCGCCCACTGCCCAGCCGACCAGAGTGTTTATCTTTTCGGAAACCTTGTGCAGGTTGAAAAAGACATGATTTGCCCTCTCCTCGCCGATGATAATCCAAAAAGCGCTTTTTTCCCCCGCGTCCCAATAAGGCTTGTCAAACTGCATGATGATTTTCATCGCCGTGCCCATTTTCAATCGGGACAAAGCCAGTTTTTTCCGATCGGTCAGAGGCATGCTGCATGCGCCCGACTGCAGAACGCCGAGAGGCAGGGTCGACACCACATGGGCGGCAAGTATCTCATTGATCTTACCTTCAAAAAGATAAGAGACTTTAACCCCTTGATTGCAAGGAGCCGCTTCGACCACGCGCGCCCCCGTTCGCACCCCGATACCTTCCGAGAGTTTATCGATAAGCCTTGCCATGCCGTTAATGATAAAATAATCCTCTCCTCCAAACTCCCGGAAAGAGTAGACGCCCCCCGCATTGATCCCCTGAAAGCTGACCGCTCCGGGCTCCTTGGCCCAGTCCTGTTTTTGAATTTCGAGCAAAACCGCCATTACAATGGAAAAAATATCGGGGCTGCAATGCTCTCTTGCCGCTTCCTCTGTCATCTGCTCCACCGAAATCCGAGGAACCGCCCCGCTTCCCGCGTCAACTGTAACTTTTTGGCTGTCAACGATATCATCTATCTTTTTCAACGCCTTGCCGAGCCTGTTTCCGGGGTCGAAAAAGTAGCGCCTCTTCCCTTTTAAGACTCTGATTGAATACCTGTCGCCAAAAACCCCTTCCATACCCGCTTGCCCCGCGAGTTCAAAAAGAGGATTGGCTTTGACATATTCATGAATCCAGTTGGCCCCTTCCTCAAGACCATCGCACGTTGAAACGCGTCCGCCGATCCTCTCCCTAGCCTCCAAAACCGTTACATCGAAACGGCCTTTTTCCTCCGCCATAAGTTTTTTCGCGCAGCTAAGTCCTGCGACGCCGGCTCCTATGACAACGACACGCTCTCGTTGCCGACAAGGAGATCTAACATTCAAGTCCATAAAATTCACCGGGTTGCAATAACCGGCCGCCGCGCAGTAAAACAACTGCTCCGCACATTGGTTATGTCATTTAAAGATCTCTTTCATAAATTTTTCTAATTTTTATTGCCAGTAATACAACCCTTTAATAATATGAGGAAGACATCGCCGAAATAATGGTGATAGGCTATTTCAACGCTTGCGAAATAGAAACTAAACAAAAAAAAGGAGTGACATACATGTCTCTTCAGAAAAATGGAGCGTCCTTAAAAGGGACGTTTAGCAAAGCCGTCGCTTTTAGCGCCGCTTTGTTGACCTTAACAGGCTCTGTCGGCTCTCTTTCAGCCGCATACGATCCTTGCTGCCCGCCGGAACCTTATTGTCCGGCACCGGCTTGGGATCCTTGCGCCTGCGAGATGCCCGACCTAGTCATCTATGCTGACTTTCTTTACTGGCAAGTTCATCCGGAAGGACTCGAATTTGTCCGTAGCGGAGGATTCAGCCCTAGTGCAATATCGACCATCGACCAAACCGGAAGCATCGTGTCGCCTTCGTGCGAACTCGAGCCGGGTTTCCGTGTAGGAATGATCGTAGACCTCGGTTGCTGCAACTGGGACTTCTACGCTCAATACACTTGGTTGCACCAATGCTTTGGGGATACATTGACAGCTGAAAACCATCCGGACCTTCAGCCGTTGATCTACAACCAGGCAATCGGACAAAACCAGTTTGTTCCTATTGTGGTGGGTGAAGAAGAATTGGCGGCACCGCTAGGACCTCTGAGCCTCGCCAGCGCCGAGTACGATGCCACATTCAATGTGCTCGACTTCGGCCTCGGACGCACTTTTGCGGTCAACAACTGCTTTGACTTCCGCCCTCATTTAGGGTTCAAAGCGACTTGGCAGGACATCAAGTACCACGTCGCCTATGAAAGGGAGGAAGTGGTTTTACCACCGGAAAATGACCCCGTCCCCGCGCGGCGTGTGGACATCCACAACAAAACCGACTTTGACGGCATCGGCCTTCGAAGCGGATTTGACGCTAAGTGGAGATTCTCACCATGCTTCAGCGTAGTCGGCGGAGTTGCCGTCAGCGCCGTATGGTCGGATATTTGCACCTATCGCCAAGACACCTTGACACAAAACGAAACGGCGACAAAGAACATTGATCTTAAACAAGACACATGCGCTTTGATCCCCGTTACCGAGCTTCTGCTGGGTCTTCAGTACGACACAACCTGGTGCGATACAGATATATTTGTCTTCGTCGGTTGGGAAAACCAAGTATGGTGGAACCTGAACCGCTTCATCTATATCGAAAACAGCACCCTGTTGTCGCCGATCTTAGAACCGGATGTAGTACCTGCCAATGTCGGAACCAACAACATACAGTTCGGTCCGCACGGCAACGTCACTTACCAAGGTTTGACTGTTAGAGCCGGATTCGGATTCTAACTAAAGCTTGGCTGAAAGTGCTGATCTTAGGTCTCGGCCCCTTGGGCCGGGACCTTTTTTTTATGCCTTGATTTATTCTTGAAATCCCTGCCGCATCGAAAAATCCGATCTTCCTAAATATGAACGGATTGAACCATTCCGCTTAAATGAGGCGCAAAATTCGAAAAGCCGGCTTTTTATCCC
>SLFE01000212.1 GCA_007124415.1 Waddliaceae bacterium
AACCGGAGTTATTTTTTGGATATCAATCTGGTATTTTTTTACCAGATGGCTGTCTTCAATCATTTGAATTCCCGATTTCATCTGATGCACGCCATCAAGAATAGAATTTGCAAGCGTTAATTTGATATGACGCGTCGGCACCTGGCCGCCATTTAGTCCCAGAAGAGGGCCGTCGTAGCCGATGATGCCTTTGTTTATGAGAACCGCTCTGTCGCACAGAGCCTGCACATCGCTCACATCGTGACTTGTCAGAAGAAGGGTGCCTTTTTCTTCATTCTGCCATTGTTTTAAAAGCGATCGAAAGCGGGCTTTGCCGATAATATCCAAACCGATAGTGGGCTCGTCCGCAAGAAGGATGGAAGGCGAGTGTATCAGGCTTGCGACAATTTCACATCGCATTCTTTCACTAAGTGAGAGAGTATTGGGAGTTGAGTCGAGCAAGTGGGCAATCTCGAAAAGTTCGGCAAGAAAGTGGAGGCGTTTTAGCGATTTTTTAGGAGCGATGCCGTAAATTTCTCCGATCATCTTCAAACTTTGTTTAACGGTTAGAAACATCCATAAACTGCTGCGGGTGCCAAAGGCGAGACCGAGTTGTTTATTGGCTTTGAGTGATCCAGACGGATGTCCTCCGATCCATGACTTTCCCGTAGAAGGCTTTAAAATACCGCAAAGGATTTTGATAGCGGTACTTTTTCCTGCCCCGTTGGGCCCTAGAAAGGCAACGGTTTCACCTTGGCGGATTTCAAGCTGAAGATCTTTTACCGCTTCAATTAATTCCTTTTTTGCGAACAAAGATTTTTTCTTCCAAAAATTTTTGGAAATATTTTCGGCTTTTAAAGCATATGACGTCATGTATCACTCGTATTTTGAATGCTATGTGAAGAGCAAAATTTACATTTTTTATTTCGGTCTAAATTAAAAAAACGATTATTGGCAAAGGATAATATATCCATTCATCGCAGCAGTTAGTGTTATATATAATTTATATAGTTTAATATAAATTGTATATCAGAGTCATAAAATTTAAGCGTGAACTTGTTTCGAAAAATCGCGTTGTCGTGCTCGGGAAAACAGAGCCTATTGCTGTTCTTTAAAAATTTTGTTCATTGCTTCCTCAGTCAGTCTGGCATAAGTAGAATCGGCATAATTCCTGCTGCTGAGATCTCTGATCGCAGGCAAAGTACAGCCTATGACGTTTTCCAGATCATCAAGGAGGATGGCTCCGCTGTATATTTCTTCGATATTTCCATCGTCGCCCGGATGAACAGGAAGATTATTGAAGTCGATAACAGGAATTTCGATCGCGATTTTTTTTGTCTCGTTTTCATGCACTTGATTATGAAACTGCTCACGCATCACACCGTTAAGAAACGCGAGGGGGCTACGCGGCAAATCCGAAAGTTCTCTTCCCTTGTAAAGGCTGGGGATTCTTGCAGGGCTGTTTTTTTTACAAACAATTGGAAATGATCGATTTTTTTTTACTTGCATAATGCAGCGGCTGTTGTAAGAGAATATGGGGTAAGTGGCCGACATTCGAAAGAGCACCGGTAATATTAAAACATTTGCATCTTTATTTTTTTCCATTCTTGCTTGCATATAGAGGTCAAGTATTTCCAGCGTTTGTTCATTGGAAAATAGGCTGACAATACCGAGCGAATAAAGTTTTGGCAAATCAAGTTGAATTTCTGCAATGGCGGGAATTGCGTGGGTTTGATTCAGCATATCGAATATTTCTTCGGCTCTTTGAGTCATACTCTCTTTTGGCCTTTCCACCCTGTAACGTAGGAGCATTTCGGTGATCATAAGCCTCAGCCGCGGCAAGTGCATCTGCAATTTAGGATCATGGGCCGACAGCAAGTACGTGAATGCGACTGCGAGGTTGGCCTGAGCATCGCTGAAACCGCAGTTGTCTAATAATTTCAGCCATTTGTTCAGTAACATAAAGTCGTTGCTATGGCTTTCCTTGAGAAATTTGTAGGCGCTCCTTTTCCATTTATTTTTGATTTCATTTGCGACGCAGGACATTTTATCCAGGCGGCTGTTTTCATCTTGCTCCATAATCGGAATGTTTTGACCAATAATCCCGGTTTGGGTGTGCAAGTAGGTGGATATATTAAAAACCGTGATTGGCGACAACTTTTTGAAATAGCCGGCTGTTTGATCAGGGCCATTTATCTGCTCTTGATAGCCTCTTCGAAGCGTGTTGTTTATAAAATTTTCTCCGTTAAGGCAGAGATTGAAAAACTCATCCCTATTTGTTACGGTTTGCGTTCCCAGAATATGAGAGACATCGATGTTGGCTTTCGATATGTTATCCCGGGCACTATTAGTGAGAAATCTCATGATGATACAAAGTATTTCATCAGGAAGTTTTTTAAAGACTGATTCCATTGGTTCGCTTGTATTATTTACTTTTTCAATATTATTTGTCGGTTCCATAATTACCCCGCTTTAATATATTTTTGTTAAAATAATGAGTTATTTTATTTTAAAAATCAATGGAAAATGATTTTTGTAGATGCGACGAAACATTTTTATTTTGCTGGAGGGTTAATAGGTCCTCGAGCGCTTCTCGGATGCCCAGATAGGCTATCAGCCCATATATCGAGATGAGGGCTCCAAGGGAATTTAGGGCCAGCAGATTCCAATCGCGCATGCCCAAGCTTTTGCCGATAAGGCATAAAGGGTAGATGGCAACAAAGAAGACCATCATGACATAAAGCCGCGGGACGGCTATGCGGCCGGCAACCTTCGGCGTGCGGCAGAAAGGAGTGTGGATGCCTGTGACGCCTTGTTGGATCGATTTGACAACGCCTGCCAGGTTGATGGGAATTAGTATAAAATTGAGGGCCATAACGCAGGCCACATCCCGATAACGGTAGCCTGAGAGCTTCAAGTCCCTGGAGTAAATCGCGAGATAGGGGATTGAGGACAATGCCGTGAGCGATAAAGCCCACCGGCTCTCGAGGGGGGTGAAAATGAGCGCTGCCAAACTGAGCATGACTCCTGTTATTGAAAACAGATAATGAAACCGAAAGAAGCCTTCGATAAACTTACTGAAACTCCAAGGAGGGCGAAAAATATAACGGAGAAGTTTCGGTAAGATCAGCAGTCCGCCATTGGCCCAGCGCCTCCTTTGAATCAGGAGGGATCCGAAGCAGGGAGGGGTGGCGCTGTAAGACAGCCTTTCGGGGTAGTTGCGAAGCTTCCAGCCTTTGTCCATTAAATCAACGCTCGACTCGGTGTCTTCGATGACGGTTCTGTCCTGAATGTATTTGGTGATTTTGTAGCCTCTCTCTTCATGGATTTCGGCGATATCGTCCAGGGCTTTTTTTCTGGCAATCGCGTTGGCCCCCACCCAAAAAGTGGCGTTGAAGCGCGTGAAACCCTGGTGGACGATGAATTGGAGGTCGGTTGTCGCTCCGGCAATTTTTTCCAGAAGTCCGGGAGGATTGGGAAACGCGCT
>SLFE01000045.1 GCA_007124415.1 Waddliaceae bacterium
ATCTTTGTAGTAAAAATCGTGCTCGGAATGTCTGGCTCCGAAAAAAAGCCAGTTGGAGCCGGGTGCGCCGCCGGCAAGCCGCTCCTGCATAAAGCCTCGGAAAGGGGCAACGCCTGTTCCCGGCCCGATCATGATGATGGGGGTCGACGGCTCCTTGGGGAGAGTGAACCCTCGATGTTTATGAATGTAGATCGGCACTCGGGTCGATTCGGCCTGCACCAGATTACAGAGGTAATGGGTGCAAACGCCGTGCTTTTGATGCCCTTCATAATCATATTCAACCAAAGCTACAGTCAGGTGGACTTCATTGCCATGAAACTTTTGAGACGAAGCGATAGAGTAAAAACGGGGGAGCAGCGGCTGTAGGCAGTCGCAGATCATTTGGGGCGTCATTTCCCCGCGAAAATCCTGCAGAAACCTCCAAAGGGGACGCTCCATAAAATATTTGAGCTGGCCGCGGTTTTCCTTTTCCAAAAGCGACATGAGGAAAAGCCTGGACTTCTCGCAGGGGTTGATCCCCGCAGCTTCGGCGATAAGCTTGCGGTTGACGTCGGTAATGCTCCTCCTGTGGTGAAGAAAATCTTTCAAGGGGAGCGTCTCCCCTGTCCTTCGGTCAACAACCGGCTCGCCTTCCGAGGCATTCATTGCGCTCACGGTCTTGGAGACCAGGCCGGGATCGTGGTGAGGATAGACGCCAAGACAGTCTCCCACCTCGTAGGCAATCCCTGAATCTTCAAGATCGATCACGACATGCTGCGTCTTTTTCTCTGAGATCTCGCCGCAAAGTAAAATTTTTTCTTTAACTGTTGCTAAATAAGGGCGGTCTTTATCATACATAATATAAAAATTATACCTGTTTTCCCAAAAAAAAGAAAGAAGTGTGAGGATTAATATGCTGGTCTGGCCCGACGATTTAAACGAAATCAAAATCACGCGCAAAGAAGCTCGAGAGATTGAAGAAGTCGCCAAGTATTTTCGGCGCAGCCTCAAGCCGGATACGGCGGAAAAATTCCCGGCCGAGTTGGTCAAACGGGGCCGGCTGTTCAAATCGGCCGGCGGGGGCAAATTTAGATTATCAAGAACGCTCTATATAACCAACCGGGCCGCAGTTGTCATATTGAATACCCACGGCGGCATGCCCGCTCTGAAGGGAGGCGATTGCCAGACCCATATCAAATTCGCGTGGGATCTAATAAAAGCGGAATTGTGCGTCAAAAAATCCTCCCGATCGGAGTTCGAAAGAACCCTATATCAATGGATCAAATACTCTCGTGCAGCAAAGCCGGCCGGTTTTCCCCGAATTACCGGATTCTATGAAACCCGCGGAAAAATCAAAATCTTGGAAAAATATTATCCCGCCAGCTTAAACAGGCATTTAAAATCAAAACCCGAATTAAACTTTGAGTCTATACTGAAATTTATTAATACCTTGATCCATCTGCATCAATTCACCTACACTCCCCCGACCCTCTCGTGGGATGCCGGTTTTAAAACTTTGATTTTTACCAGTTTTAGGGGCGGGCCGGTTTTTCACGGAAACCTGTCTCCCGATAATATCATGGTCGACGAAGAAGGCTCCCTTCCCGTCTACCGCATTATCAGCTTCGGCTCGGCCGCTGAATTTTCGCGCGTCGCATGGACTCCCGGATGGGGCTCTCCAGAAACCATCCGTTTCAGCCAGGGCAAGCTCTCCATGAAAGAGTCGGAATTTAACGCAAAATATGGACAAGCAAAAGATATCTGGGCCCTCGGGCTGCTCGTCGGAAGCATCCTGAGGAAAAGATTGCGCAACAGTTGCCAGAAAAACCCGATTCCCCGCTTTTCCTTCATTGCAAAAAAATTAAAAATCATCGACGGCCGTATTGACGATTCGAAAATCGCGGAACTGAAACAAAGAAAAATCGACAGGAAAATCAACTCGATCATCCGGAAGATCAAAGAAAAATACGCCGCTGAAAAAGACTTCAAAAACAACCTGATCAAAATCTGGACCTTTGTCAAACGGTGCCTCAAAGTCGATCCTGAAGAGCGCTTCAAAGCCTAATACCTTGTGCTTTAGAAGCCATTATGTTAAAATTTCTCTAAAAAGAACAAAATAATAGAGGTAATACTATGAATGACAAACCCGAATCTATTTTCCGTTCGTCAATTAGAGCCTTTTCATCTGCCTTCTTTAAAGGCGTGGGCTATCTCGTAATAATGATCCCTGTAATGATGCTCATCGGCGGAATTGCGGCGCTCAAAGATAAAACGCCCCAAAGCTCGTTCGAAGAGACCGTTCTTCCCGACGCCGGCGGCAAAAGACCGAACCTTTCCGCGGAAAAGCCCAAAATTCTGCAAATCGACATCCACGGTCTGATCGGATCGGATAAACTAAACACGCAAACCATCGAAGAAATGCTGCTTGAGTCACGTGAGGACAAGTTCGCAAAAGGCCCGGTCGAGGCCGTATTTCTTCATATCAACACCCCCGGCGGCACCGTTTTCGACTCCGACGGCATCTATCGGGCCTTAAAATCTTATAAAGAAAAATACAACGTCCCCATTTACGCTTATGTCGACGGCCTTTGCGCCTCGGGAGGGATGTACATCGCCTCGGCAGCCGATAAAGTTTACACAAGCGACGTCAGCCTTGTGGGAAGCGTTGGCGTGCTGCTCTCGACTTTTATAAACTTTAACGACGCCCTGGAAAAGATCGGCATTCAAACAATGACGATTTCGGCCGGAAAAGGAAAAGACGCCCTCAACCCTTTAAGACATTGGAACGAAAATGAATCGGAGAATCTGAAACTGCTGGTTGATAACTTTTACAGCCAGTTCGTCAACCTTGTCGCGGAAAACAGGCCCAATATCTCCAAAGAAAAATTAATCAACGATTACGGCGCAAAGGTTTTCCCTGCCGAAATGGCCAAAGAATACGGCTATATCGATGAAACAGGGTCAAGCCGGGAAACCGTTTTGACAGCTCTCAAAGAACAGGCCGGCATCGCAGACGACTACCAGGTAGTGCGTCTGTCAAAAGATAATTGGTTCGAAAACCTGTTTCGTGTAGAATCGCCTTTGTTCACCGGAAAAATTCAGCATCAAATAAATTTAGGCTTTGAGCTGCCCCCGGAGTTCAATAACAAGTTTTTGTACCTTTACCAACCCGGATTATGAAAGATCTCTACATCATTGATGCCTCAGGCTTCATTTACCGATCTTACTACGCCATACAAAATATGACCAATGCCGAAGGGAAGTCCACAAACGCTCTCTTCGGCTTCATCCGCTCAATTTTAAAGATTTTCAAGGATTTCGAAACAGAGCACGTCGTCGCCGTATTCGACGGCCCGTCGAGCTGGAAATCGCGCCTCGACATCTACCCCGAATATAAAGCCAACCGCCGAGTGCAGCCCCCCGATCTTTTCCATCAATTCGATTGGGCCAGAGAGTATTGCAACTTGATGGGCATACCCTATTTAAATGCCGAAGGGGTCGAGGCAGACGATGCCATGGCAAGCGTTGCCCTCTGGGCCGCAGGCAAGGGGGCAAAAGTCTATATATGCTCGTCCGACAAAGACCTTTGCCAGCTTGTTTCGGATAGCATTTTTCTTGTTCATACACACAAAAACAACAAAATTATCGGTCCTGAAGAGGTCGAGGAAACTTTCGCCATCCCGCCGGACCGCATCAGGGACTACTTGGCAATTGTGGGCGACGCATCAGACAACGTTCCGGGGATTCCGGGATTCGGCCCGAAAACCGCCGCATCGCTTTTGCATAGATACGGCACGCTCGACAACCTTCTCGAACACAAAGATGATTTTTCCGGCAAAAAACTCCAGGCGCTTAAAGAAAACGAAGATCAGGCAAAAATCAGCCAGCAGCTTGTCTCTATCGACACCGAAGTCGAATTTCCCCGCAACCCCGAATTCTTCAAACATGAAAAACCCAAAGTCGAAGAGCTCAAACAATTCTTTCTGCATAAAAATTTCCGCGCTTTTTTAAAAGATCTCGATGAAGAATACGCACCGGAAAATAATGAAAAGCTCGACTATGCCGTTGTCGACGATCAAGACTCTCTCGACAGGCTGGTCAAGTCATTAGGGGAGGCCGAAGAAATTTCGTTCGATACCGAAACTACCGCCCTCCATCCCATGGAGGCCGAACTCGTCGGAATCGGATTTTGCACCGAAGAAGGCAAAGCCCGGTATGTCCCTGCAAACGGAAAGCTTGGAATCGATTCTGTCCTCAAGACTCTAAAGCCTCTCTTTGAAAACCCCAAGACCGGTTTTTACAGCCACAACGTCAAATACGATTACCATGTACTCAATAACTACGGGATCGACATCGCCAATATCTGTTTCGACACCCTCCTCGGATCCTATGTCCTCGGAGCCCAGCAGAGGCAGCACTCCCTAGACGCTTTATCCCTTGAAAGATTCGGCAAAGTCAAAACTCCCATCACCGATCTCATCGGCAAAGGGAAAAACCAGATCGGCATGCAGGACGCGCCTATCGAAAAAGTCGGCGATTACTGTTGCGAAGACGTCGACTACACCCTCCGCCTCAAAAGACAGCTTCAAGACGAGCTAAGCGAAAGAAACCTCTCGCACATTCTTTTCGACATTGAACTCCCCCTCGTTCGCGTTCTGGCTAAAATGGAAAGACGAGGCATGTTTCTCGATATCCCATACCTAGAAAAACTTTCCAAAGAAGTCCAAAGACGGATCGAGGCGACCAAGCTGCAAATATTTTCGATGACAGGAGAGGAGTTCAACTTAAACTCTCCCAAGCAGCTCAGCCATATTCTTTTCGAAAAAATGAAAATCCCGCCGGTAAAAAAAACGACGACCGGCTTTTCCACAAACGCCGAAGTTTTAGAATCCCTCCGCACCGGCTACCCCGTTGTCGAACACATCCTCGACTATCGCCAGCTTGAGAAGCTCAGATCCACATACATCGACGCCCTCCCTAGCCAAGTCAACCCCGAAACACACCGCCTCCACTGTAATTTCAATCAATCAGCTACAGCGACAGGGCGCCTGAGCAGCCAGGATCCCAACTTGCAAAACATCCCCGCAAGATCCGAGGTCGGCCGGAAAATCCGCGCCGCTTTCAAACCCGAAAAGCCCGGCTGGAGCTACCTCTCTGCCGACTATTCGCAAATCGAGCTTAGGCTTGTCGCCCACATGAGCGACGATCCCGCCATGATCAAAGCGTTTAAAAACAACGAAGATATCCATAAGTTTACAGCTTCGCTGATTTTCGACGTCCCTCTTGAGGAAGTCACTGCGGAGATGCGCTACCGGGCCAAAGCGGTCAATTTCGGAATCATATACGGACAGGGCGAACACGGCCTTGCCAAGCAGCTCGGAATCAAACGAAAAGAAGCTAAAGAGTTCATCGAGAAATACTTTCAGCGCTACTCCAGCGTGCGCAAATTCGTCGACGAGTGCATAGAGAAAAGCCGCGAAACCAATAAAGCCGTGACAATGACAGCAAGAGAGAGGGCCATTCCTGAAATTTCCAGCAAAAATCAGATGATACGCTCTCAAGCCGAAAGGCTTGCGGTCAATACCCCGCTTCAGGGTACAGCGGCCGACCTGATCAAGCTGGCGATGCTTGAAATCGACCGCCTCTTTACTGAAAAAGAGTATCCGCAATTCATGATCTCTCAGATTCACGACGAATTATTATTTGAAATTCCCGATCATCTCATCGATGAGGCCTCTCCTCTCATTAAAAAGTCCATGGAAAACGTCTGGGAGTTAAAAATTCCTTTAATTGTTGATATCAAAGTTGGCAAAAATTGGCAGGAATGTTAAAATTAAAGAAGACAGCAATAACAGGCGGCATCGCCTCAGGCAAGTCATCAGTTGCTCAAATCTTTAAAAATTTAGGCGCATATGTAGTCAGCGCTGACGAGATAGTCCATTGGCACCTTTCTAATAATCGAGAATTAATCAAAATGATAGAAAAACTCTTGGGCCCTGGTGTTGTGAGCAAAGGCTGTGTAAACCGAAAAGCTGTCGCCGATAAAGTTTTTAAACATCCAGAGTTGCTAAAATCGCTTGAAGACCTGATACACCCATACGTGAAAAAAGATATCGATATAAAATACGAAACGATTGCAAGCGAAGCAAAAGCCCCTTTATTTACAGCCGAAATTCCGGTTTTGTATGAAGCTGAAGGATTCGAGTCAAATTTTGATGCCGTTATTGTCGTCGACGCCCCTAAAGAGACGCGCCGCAAGCGATATGGCAGGGATGATTTCGATCAAAGGGAATCGTGCCAAATGCCTTTAGAGGAAAAAGTAAAAAAAGCCGATTTTGTGATTCATAATGATAAAAATATTGATCATTTGAAAAAACAAGCTAAAACTATTTACCAAAAATTAACTTCACCATAAACCATTCTTACAAACAATAGAGAGGAGTCTTATCTACTATGACTTCAGAAAATAAGCGAGAGAGGATAGCAGCACCCCCTGCTGCCGAGCCATCAGAGGAACACGTATCCTCAAAAACATCGAACAAACATGAGATCATCAAGGTCTCTGAAATCCAGCGAATGAACATTGAGCAGCTGAGCCAACTGGCCAAAAAGCTGGGATTGAAACACCTGGGCTCTTTGACAAAATCGCAAGTGGTCTTTGAAATTGTCAAAAGCCTTTCCATGGACCCGAACGAGCATCTTGTCGGCGAAGGAGTACTAGAAATTCTGCCCGACGGGTTCGGATTTCTCCGCTCGACCAACTACAATTACCTTCCATCCGCTGAAGACATTTATGTGTCTCCCGCGCAGATTCGCCGCTTCGACTTGAAAAAAGGCGATACCGTGACCGGATCGATCCGGCCGCCGAAAGAAAAAGAGAAGTATTTCGCCCTGCTCAAAGTAGATGCTATCAACGGCGTCCCCCCTGAGAAGGCCCGCGAGCGTATTTTATTTGAAAACCTTACCCCGCTCTATCCCGAGAAACGGCTTGTCCTTGAAACAACGAAAGATGTTCTCACAACAAGAGTCATCGATCTGATCGCGCCAATAGGAAAAGGGCAGAGAGGACTGATTGTCGCGCCGCCGCGATCGGGAAAAACCATATTGCTTCAACATATGGCAAGGGCCATCGCCCACAATAATCCCGACATCAACCTGTTGGTTCTTTTAATCGACGAAAGGCCTGAAGAAGTGACCGACATGCAGAGAATCGTCAAAGGCGAGGTGATCTCCTCCACTTTCGACGAACCCCCGGAAAGGCACGTCCAAATCGCTGAAATGTGTCTGGAAAAAGCCCGACGGCTGGTCGAACACGGAGAAGATGTCGTTATTCTTCTCGACAACATCACCCGTCTTGCCCGCGCCTACAACACCGTCCAGCCCCACTCAGGTAAAATCCTGACAGGCGGTGTCGACGCAAACGCCCTCCACAAGCCTAAACGGTTCTTCGGCTCTGCGCGAAACGTTGAAGACGGCGGCTCCCTCACGATCCTGGCCACCGCCCTGATCGATACAGGATCCCGCATGGACGAGGTTATCTTCGAGGAGTTCAAAGGAACCGGCAACATGGAGCTTGTACTTACCAGATCGCTCGCCGAACGACGCATTTGGCCGGCTATTGACATCCGTCTGAGCGGAACACGTAAAGAGGAGCTTCTCTACCACGAAGATGAAATGGAGAAGATTTACCTTCTACGCCAGCAGATTGCCGATCTCACGCCGATCGATGCCATGAATTTGCTTCTGAGCCGCTTGAAGAAGTGCTCGAACGTCGAGTTCCTGCTGTCGCTTAAAGAGTAGGCTATCTTGAAAAGGGGGCCTCTGCAAGGCCCCCTTTCTTTTTACCCCTGATTGTGACCCTAATCAGCGGTTTTACAAAAATCCAAAGAGCGGCGCCGCTCCCCCTGAGTGGATAATCAATTTGCTTCCGCTCAAGCCAGGAATCAACCGTCTAGCTTCATAAAACAACTTTCCCGAATAGATCGGATCGACTAAAAAACCCTCTGTTTCGGCAACAATTTGAATTTCTTTGAAGAGCGCTCGATTCGTGGCGCCGAATGATTTGGCGTTTGTCGGAAAGCGGAGGCAAAAATTCTCAGGGAAGGGACATTGCACATCGAACATCTTCTCAAAATCCTTATGAAATCCGTTCAGCTTCTCAATGAACCCCTCCTCGCTGCCCGCGAGCAAGAGAACGTGGACAATCCCGGGCTTGCTCATAAAGGCCATTCCTAAAATCAAGGCGATAGACATAAGACCGGTTCCGGCATCAATGAAGATATGATCAAATTCGGATTCATTTTTGACAATATCAAGCGGAAGCGTCAAAGCGCCCGGCAAAGAGGCGGGCACGCTGCCTCCTTCTTGCAGCACGAATGTTTCGGGCCCGGCCTGTTTTTGCGCAATGCTTTCGACCTTTGACCAATCATCCCTTGAAACGACGGATACTTGCGAATCAGGCGTCATTAATTTGATCACTTTGCCGTTGATTCCGCTTCCATAACCTTCACGCAAAAAAAGGCGGTAGGAAATTCCGTTTTCGATCAGCAATTGAACAATGCCGGCAACATGATTCGAGTTAGGGCCGCCGATAACAAAAACTTCTGAAAACTTTCTCAGCTCGGGAATCAACGACCGGTATTTTCTAATCTTCGATCCCGAAATTCCAAAGCCGAGCTCGTCATCGCGCTTGACATAGGCGTCCAATGTTTTTAATCGATGAACGCGGGAAGAGGCGGGATAGTCCTCCTGCGGGATTTTCTCTACTAAAGAGAGCAGATCAGTCAACATAATGCCGCTTCTTCATACAATTTCCCAGACTCTTTTTGATGTGTAACTTTTCCTTTAATTACATGGACCGGGGGGCAATATTTATGGATTGTATTCGGAGTTTGCACGATGACATTATCCTTTTCATTTAAAAATTCAAAGTATGACTTTGCAGGAGAAATATCCATTATTATAAATTTTCCACCGGGTTTTAAAACCCGAAGCATTTCAGAGAGCGCCTCGTCTCTGTTTACTTTATCTGAAATGTTGTGAATCGCCAGACTTGATATGACGCAATCAAATGACTTGTCTCGATAAGGAATTCGGCACATGTCGGCTGTCTTCAGTTCTATTTGCACACCTTCAACTTCAGCATTGGACAAGGTATTTTCAATCTTATTATTAAATTGATCTCGGTTGAGCCAAAGGTCGATCCCGCAGGCTTTTCCGCGAGGCAATTGTTTGGCCGCCTCAATCAAGAACATTCCACTTCCGCACCCCATATCCAGAACGGCTTCACACCCTGTCAGTTCTAGATCTTCAATTAATTTTGAGATCAATTTAGGCTTTAAATAAAGCGAGCTATAGAGCGTCCAGACCGCCATAATAAAAAAACTTAAAGCCGTCACAAAAAGATAGATGAAAGCCACCCAGAACCAAAGTTGACTTTTAATAAAAAAGGCAAGCCCTGTAATTAAAAAAAGTCCAAGCGACCCCAAGAATAAATTGCGAATCACAACCGGCGCATCAAATCCGTAAGAAACTTTTTTCATTTTATTTCCACTTTAAAAAGAATAAAGAATAACACTTTCAAACATTTTTTCGAGATATCTGCGGCTCAAAAGATTGAAAATTAATCGCCAAGACGGCATTATTTCTTATAATTTAGAGGAGAAAAGGCATGAAAAAAGTTTTGTCTATCTGTTTAGCTTTGTTTTCCGTTCTGGGCAATCTTGCATCGGTCGAACATAATCCTGTGTTGGCCGACAGCATCTCGGAATTCCAAGTCGTAAGCGCCGTCCTTCGCAGCGTTCCCGATCCGGAGTTAAAAGAAAATCCCTATACCGCCCTCCTTCTCGACAATGGGGCAGTCTGGCAATTAATCAAAGAAAACCTAACCGGCGATGAAGGTTTTCCCAGAAGAGGAGACGCAGTGCGGTGCTCCAACGGATCCACCTTCTACAACGTTACCCGCGGAGGGATCTTTTTTGCTTTTCCAGTAGGTCATGCGTCAATGCAACCCCTCATCCTTGAAAAAATTCATCACCACAATCTCTTCAGCACGCTGCAATATTTTCTAGCTACCTTCTTAAAATCTCAGGATGAACTGCAACTCATGTTCGACCCCGATGTCGATATTATATTCTACTTGCTTAACAACGACCTTTATTACGCTATCGATCCTTCTCCGAAATCCTTCGACGAGTGGAGAGAAGGCGAAAAACTTCTGCTCGTACGCCCCGACCACAAAGAATGCGATTTGGAAAATAGCCAAGAAATGCTCATCAACCTCAATCGCAGTGAAATTCGTAAAATCGAGGCAAAAGAGTATGTCTCGGACACAATCGGCAGCATTAATGAAAAAACCCTGACTGTCGGCTTTTCTCAATTAAATGAAAATTGGAATATAGACCCGTCCCAAAATGTTATTCTAAGCAACTGGTCGCCGGGAGATGCGGTCAGAATCCTTCCGGAATCATTTTGCTTCGAAGAATTGTCGGAAACCGATCCCGAACTGATCTGGCTGCTCTCATTAATATTCGGGGAAGAGACGATTCACTCTCTTCAGGAGTGGAAAATCACGATCGCCATCGCCATCAACCTAGAGAACGAGACGTCCCTCTTTTGCTGGAAATGGACAAGATGCAAAGATTCGTTCATGAAATGCTCGAATCTTCCGCACAAAAGCCGCGGTTATAGCGACTTGCTTAAGTTCTCAAATACCAGGCCTCGGCGATCTTGGTGATCTTGGGGAGGAGGCCGGCGGTAAATAATTATTATATATTTCGAGCAAGTCTTCATGACGTCTCTCATCCGACTCAATGTGGGTTTTGACGGTTGCAAGCGCTTTGGATATAAATTCGAGCTTCTCACTGCCCTCGGACTCCTCTTGCGAAGCGATTGCCTTCTCTAATTTTAAGCTCGCTTTATCATTTCTCAACTCCTCAAGACACTTATTGATTTTGTGAAGTTCAGAATTAATTTCTCCAAGATTCATGCCGAACGATTTCTCACTGCATGGGGAATGAAGATGGTTGATGACAATTTTACGCTCTTTATAATTAATGTATGCCGGACGGGCATCTGAATTAGGTATAGGGTTTGTCTGCTGCATGGCCTTCTGATTGGTTGTAGGTTTGAATGACCTCTTTCACGAGGGTTTCAAGCCCCTCCCCTGTAAGGGCGGACATTTTGATGGCATCCTCGGAAAAGTTTTCAATGTGTTTGAGAGATTCATTGTCGTCAATTTTGTTCAGGACGACAAGAATGGGTTTTCTCAGAATATCGGGATTATAAGCCTCAATTTCTTTTTTGAGGACGGCAAAATCATCGGAAGGGTTCCGTCCGTCTATGCCGGAGGCGTCGAGCATGAATATAAGCAGCTTGGTCCTCTCGATATGGCGGAGAAACTCAATGCCGAGGCCGCGGTTGTCGCTGGCGCCTTCAATAATCCCCGGGATATCCGCGATGAAAATCTTTTTATAATCGCGCGTAGTTATATAGCCGATATTGGGACGCAGAGTGGCGAAGGGGTAGGCTGCGGCTTTGGGCTTCACGCGCGTTAAGGCGGTCATCAGTGTCGTTTTGCCGGCATTGGGAAATCCGACAAGGCCGACGTCGGCGATAAGTTTAAGCTCGAGTTCTACGGATAAAGCTACGCCGGGCTTTCCGGGCGTGGCGTAATTGGGAGCCTGGTTCGTGGAGTGCTTAAAACTTGCGTTGCCCCGTCCCCCGCGGCCCCCTTCGCAAAGGAGGATTTTTTCGCCGTCTTCAGTCAGGTCGTCGATAAGCTGGCCGGTTTCGATGTTTTTAACAAGCGTGCCGCAAGGCACTTTTAAAACCAGGTCTTTTCCCCTTCGGCCCTGACGCTGGTTCGGCCCGCCGCCGACTCCGTTTTCCGCCCGCAGGTGGCGACGGTTGCGGTACCAGTCAAGGGTGGAATATTGGGCGTCAGCCTGCAGGTATACGGATCCGCCTCTGCCTCCGTTGCCCCCTGTAGGGCCCCCTTTGGGCAAATACTTTTCCCTTCGCCAGGCGACAACCCCGTTGCCCCCTTTTCCGGCCTGCAGCTGTATTGTTACTTTATCTGTAAACATAAATACAAAAAACCCAGAGTCATCCTCCGGGTTGGAATTATTGATTGATTATTCCGTAAATTCAATCTTGAAATTTAAGCGTCAATAGAAACAAAAGTCTTTTTTGACTTGTTAAAACGGACAATGCCGTCGGACAAGGCAAACAACGTGTCATCCTTACCCCGCTTAACATTCGTTCCGGGATGCCATTTGGTTCCCCGTTGACGGACGAGAATACTCCCGGCTTTCACCAATTGACCGGAACCCACTTTGAGGCCCAATCTTTGCGAGTGCGAGTCTCTTCCGTTTCTTGTCGATCCCTGACCTTTCTTATGTGCCATTACTCTTCTTCCTTCTTCTTGCTCTTCTTCTTACCGGAAATATCCGTAATTTTCACTCTTGAATAATGCTGGCGATGGCCGAACCGGAGGCGGTACCCTTTGCGGCGCTTGTATTTCATCGCTTCAACTTTAGGTCCGGCGGAAGCTCCAACCAACTCTCCTTTCACGGAATAATCGGCCAGCGTCGGCTCGCCGATCGCTGTCTTTTTGCCGTCATAGACCAGCAGAACGTCAAAATCGACTTTCGA
>SLFE01000035.1 GCA_007124415.1 Waddliaceae bacterium
AGCAGACAGTTGTGATCGGGCGGCTTTACCGAGAGGCCGAGAGAGAGGTTTTCAGGCAGGTGATGGAGCAGAATGGGGTTGAAGGCGAGCGCGATATACACGAAATGTTCGATGAAATTCAATATGAGAAAGCTGCTATCATCTGGCAGTGCTTCCGCGAGCGGCAGGGGCGGTAGCATGTTGGAGGGGATGCTGGTTTTGTGGTTTATTCTGACTGTATGTTCGGCAGTTTACGTCGGTTATGATTTGTATGCCAATACTCCTGCTCTAAACGTTATGAAGATTGCTTGGGTTTTGGTGGTGCTTTACACAGGGCCGGTAGGTTTATTCCTATATCTCATCACATGCCGTCAGCCCCTTCCGGAAACCCATGACGAGTTCATCGCCCCTTTATGGAAACAGTCGCTGGGATCGGAGGTTCATTGCCTCGCAGGAGATGCGACAGGTATTATTGCAGCAGCGTTTATTCTGAGTTTTTATACAATTCCCATGGGGATGGAGATCGCTATCGAGTATATGGCGGGCTTTCTTTTCGGCCTTTTAATATTTCAAGCCCTTTTTATGAAGGGGATGATGGGCGAGGGGTATGTTGCGGCTGTCAAAACTTCACTTTATCCGGAATGGGTTTCAATGAATATGATTATGGCCGGCATGATCCCTGTTATGGTGATTTGGACGGCCTTAGAACCCTTTGCGGCCGATCCGGCGAGTCTCCATTTTTGGGGAAAAATGAGTTTTGCGACCCTGGTCGGCGGAGTGCTCGCTTATCCTATGAACTATTGGCTTGTTGCAAAGGGGCTCAAGCATGGGATGGTGACGGCGCCGAAAAAAGGGGGGCCGATGCACATGAAGCATGTTGAACGGACGGCCACGGCAAGGGATGTTCAATTGATGATGTGGGTGTCGCTGGCCTTTTTGGTGCTGGGGTGTCTCATAGCGATTATGGGTTGGGCGCTCTTGACCGCTTTTTCTTAGCGAAGTACTCGATCCTTTTTTTCATTTCCCTTTCAAATCCTCTTTCGACAGGTTTGTAGAAGACTACGCTTTCCATATCGTCCGGAAAGTAGTTTTGCCCGGAATATCCTCCGGGAACGTCATGGTCGTAGAGGTAATCTTTTCCGTAATCGAGTTCTTTCATCAGTTTTGTGGGGGCGTTGAGTATGGTTTTCGGTGGATCGAGGTGGGTTGTCTCGGCAGCTGTTTTGCGGGCGCTTTTGTAGGCGGTGTAGACGGCGTTGCTTTTCGGGGCAAGGGCCATGTAAACCACTGCTTCTGCCAAGGCCAGTTCCCCTTCGGGGGATCCGAGCATCTGAAAGGAGTCCCTGGCGGCTATCGCCAACTTCAAGGCTTCCGGATCGGCAAGGCCGATGTCTTCTGTTGCCATGCGGATAAGGCGCCTTGCGATAAACAAGGGGTCTTCGCCCCCCTCGAGCATTCTGGCAAGCCAGTAAAGCGAGGCGTTCGGATCGGAGCCGCGCACTGCTTTGTGCAGGGCGGATATCAGATTGTAGTGTTGGTCGCCCGAGCGGTCGAAGAGGGCTGCGCGTTTGTGCAGAAGCTGCTCTAGCTGCCCGCTATCGAGCGGTCCGGGATCCGTATTGAGGATATTTTCAATCAGGTTCAGCAAGTAGCGTCCGTCTCCTTGGGAGTGGTCGATGAGCATTTTTTTGGCGTCTTCGGTGAGCTTGAGCTTGTTGAATCTTTGAATGAGCTGCTCTAAAGCTTTTGGAGAAAGGCAGTTTAATTGCAGAACTCTCACGCGGGACAGAAGGGCGTTATTGAGGTAGAACGAAGGGTTTTCCGTGGTGGCCCCGATCAAATGAATGGTGCCGTTTTCGATAAAGGGGAGGAAGGCGTCCTGCTGGGCTTTGTTAAAGCGGTGGATTTCATCGACAAAGAGAAAAATGCCCTGATTGAATAGCGGTTGCGACTGTTGCTCCTTGATGATTTTTTTTATGTCGGCGATCCCGCTGAACACTGCGCTCATCTTAACAAATCGCATGGAAAATGCTTGAGCATAGAGTGAGGCTAACGAAGTTTTTCCGCATCCGGGCGGCCCCCATAAAATTAGGGAGATAGGGTTTTCAGAGGCAATGCTTCGTTTGATCAGGCCCGTCTCGCCCAATAAATCGTCTTGACCGACGATGTCGTCGAGCGATTTGGGGCGCATTTGCTCGGCAAGGGGAATATTATTTTTCATATCAATCCATAAAATATTCTCTTTTAGGCGATCTTGGAAGAAAAAAGGGTATTAATCGGAAGGCGGCAAACCCATAAATGGCATCCAGGAGGGGAAAGAGGAGTAAGTCGGTAAGCAGCCACTGCCCTGATAGAGGTAATTTTTTTTCAAACAGCGAATAAAGGGGGATCTGGATAATTGTGGAAATCAATGCAAATAAAAAAGTCATAATCGGCAGTGTTGACAAGCTTTCTTCGAAAAAATTGTTTTTTTGTGAGTACAGTATACAAGTTGTCAGGCAATAATTTAAAGCATGGATTCCCAAATGGCGCTGATCGGAGAGCAGATCCATGGCAAGTCCTGAAGCGAGAGCAAGCCAAAGGCAAGCGGAAAAAGGCTTTTTATAGTAGGTGATGATAATAAAAGGGGCAAAAAAGGTGAGCTTCCACGAGGGAAATAAGGCAGGCAGGGCGATAGCGCACGCGAGGGCTGTAAAAAAGGCCAGGTAAAGGCGTATGTTGACAAATCTAGTACGCACCGCGAGTTGTCAGCATGGCGGGTACTGTCCTGAGGATTAAAGAAAGATCCCATAAAAAGGATTGATATCGTATGTAGTGCATGTCGAGGCGGATGCGTTTATAGTAGCCGGTATCGCTCCGTCCCGAAACTTGCCAGGGGCCGGTCAGCCCCGGTCGGATCGTGAGAAAGCGGGCTGCATAAGGACCTAATTCTTTCTTCACCTCTTCCTCTGTTACCGGCCGGGGGCCGACGACGCTTAAATCTCCGATCAGGACATTCCAAAACTGAGGAAGTTCATCTAGAGATGTTTTTCTTAAAAAAGAACCTATAGGTGTAATTCTGGGATCTTTTTTTAGTTTATAATTTTTGTTCCACTCTTCGCGAAGGCGGGGATTGGAGGCCAGCATTTTTTTAAGCCTGGTTTCGGCATTTGCATGCATCGTCCTGAACTTAAAGCACAGAAACCTTCGCCCGCCCCTTCCTATTCTTTCGTGGCTGAAAATAACAGGGCCCTTTGACGTGATTTTAACCAAAAGGGCAATGACTAAAAAAACAGGAAAGCCGCATGTCATTACGAGCAAACTGAAACAGATATCGAAAATGCGTTTAATTGGAATATGGCGAATGGGTGTATTCACAATACCGGGAAGTGGAATAACGCTTGCTTGGTTCATACACTATTTTCTCTTCAATATCCGGTTTTCCACTGTAGAATGTTGGGAGATTTTTTTCAAGATTATTCAGGAATCAGTTCAGATTCCGAATCAGAATCCGAATCACTTTCTGAGTTCTTGAGCACGTAAGTTTCGGATTTTGAAATCATACTAATGAATTGATCGCGCAATGAGGGAATCTTGTGCAAATTGGTTAAAAAATTCATCAGGTCTTTTTTAGTCACTAAATCGTCGTTCAAATTGGTTAAAAAATTCATCAGGTCTTTTTTAGTCATTAGATTGTCGTTTGACTTATTAAGAACGTAAAAGGCGCGAAAGACGCCCTGAGCTATCAAGCCTACGGCAATCGCTACGTGAAGAGGAATCGAGGCGAAGGCCCCAATCAGGCATGCGGCAGCTGCGGCTCCGGTCAAATTAATGATTGTTCGTCCCATTTCCCGGTGCTTCGGGAATTGCTTGAGCCAGGGTTCGGAGAGCTTCTGCAGAGCGCAGCCTGCTGCAAACGACGCTTCGCCGATTATAAGCGCAGGAAAATATCCCGTTAGTTGCACAGTCATAATGGCATTTCCTTTTTTTGTGTTATTAAAATTCTCATTAACAGCAGTTTATTATAAATGAAGTATTTGTCAACATTTCAAAAAAAGGTTATGGGTTATATGGTTGGAGAAATGCAAAGGAGGTGGCTATGGTACAGCCTGTTTCTTCCGGTTTGGAAAAATGGTATGAACTGATCAAATTAGATACGCGCAGCACGAAGGTTCAAAGCGTTGCAAATGATCATATTGTTTCAAAACATGTTAAGAGCGAAGAAGGAGACTATTGCGATAAGCAAATTCAACTTTACGCACAAGAGGATTTAAAAGTTTTGGACTGCAGCATTTATTCATATGCCCAGGGAGCATTTGACTACGCTGTCTGGCCGGTAAAAATTATGGGTGAGGTTCTCTATGCGTGTTACGATTTGGTAGGATGCGGATTCGAGCTTGTTTCTGACCTAAGCACACCGAGGGGATCGACAGGGAGAATTCTTTCGACGGCAGGATATTTTTTGGGTTTTTATATCAGCCTGCAGTCCTCTGAATTGTTGTGCGGCTGGTTGATCGCTAAGACAATGGAAAGGATGTGCGATTATAATAGCGCGAGCTTTTTCTCCAAAAAGTTTGTCATGGCGGGAGCTCCCATACTTCTTTCGGTTCCTCTTCAAGTTCTTTTTGTGAACGGCTGCGCTACTGCGGGAAGCTATGCTCTCGTGATTGTGGGAAACAGCGTCTGCAAACTAATGAGCGATAATCCGGAAGAAAAAAAACTGATCGAAGAGTGGCGGAAAGCCGGAACCGCAATTGAAGAGAGCCGGCTGGCGGCGATAGAGCCGCCGAAAGATGTACTTGATGAAGATCTTTGGGGATTCGAGATTATTGGCAGCGAAAATGATGTGACATTATAACTTCAAGCAGCGTTGTGTCCTTTTCAAGCTTCTTTAGCCAGTTGAGGCATTTATCCCGATGTCTGTCGAGTTCTTTTTTTGCCTTTTCTAATCCGAGAAGCGAGAGGTAGGTTTCCTTGTTGTTTTTTTGGTCGGAGCTCACTTCCGATCCTCTTTTTTCCTTGCAGGCAGTCACATCCAATATGTCGTCAAGGATCTGAAAAGAAATGCCCAGCTCACTAGAGAAACCCCGCAATATCTCTTGTTCTGTTTCAGAGGCGTAAGACAAGATCGCGCCGAATTCTATGGCTGCAGTGAAGAGGGCCCCTGTCTTTAGTTGATGAAGCGATCGGAGCTCGCCAAGTTCAACACCTTTTTTAAGTTCCATATCCATGATCTGTCCTCCGATCATGCCGTCGCCGCCGGACGCCCTGGACAGAAGGCGGATGAGATCGATTTTTTGGTCGGGCGTAAGGATCAAATCCCGGCTGATGATCTCAAATGGAAAAGTGAGAAGGTAGTCGCCGGTAAGAACAGCGTGCCCTTCGGTGAAGGCTTTGTGCAAAGCCGGCTTGCCACGGCGGAAATCGTCGTCGTCCATGCAAGGCAGATCATCGTGAATCATGGAATAGGTATGGATCATTTCGATTGCGCAGGCGGGGGCAAGGGCTGTAGAGATATCTCCTCCCATGACGTCGACAACAGACAGAGTCAGGAGCGGACGTAGCCTTTTTCCTCCCCCGAGCAGAGCATAGCGGGCGGCTTGATACAAGTGATTGTGGCAAACTTTCTGCTCAAGGACCAGTTCATCGAGTTTCTTTTCGATTTTGTCGACAAAATCTTTAATTTTTCGTTTGTAAAAAGAACTTCGGCCGGTGTCCGACGCAGAAGTAGTCGAATCCTCTTGCGACCATTTGTTTTGGATCGTATTGGTTTCGTCCATCGAAAAAAGCTGTGCCTCTCATTTGTTTTAGAAGGGTGTCGAAATCTAAAAAACGGAACTGCTTCCATTCTGTCACCAAAGCTATGGCGTCCGCTCCCGCGGCTGCCTCCATTTCGCTTTCGCACCATGTGATATTCTGATGGTCGGGAATGACTTTTTGCGCGCTCTCGGAGGCCACGGGATCATAAAGGCGGAGAAGGGCCCCTTGTGCGAGGAGCTGGCGGATCAGAATCAGCGAAGGGGCGTATCTCATATCGTCGGTTTCCGGTTTGAAGGCAAGGCCCAAAATAGCGACGGTTTTTTGGGCGGTCCCGCCGCTTTCGGCGAAGTAGGCAATGATTTTAGCTCCCAGAGAATGGCGCTGTTTTTCGTTGACCTCCTCGATTGCGTTGAGAAGAGGAGTGTCGTATGTCAGCTTTTCAGCCTGTTTTCTCAGCGCCTTGAGATCTTTGGGCAGGCAGGAGCCTCCGTAGCCGAGTCCCGGATAAAGATAATTGTAGCCGATCCGGGTATCCGAGCCGATTCCGACTCTGACCTTGTTGATGTCGGCGCCGTTTAATTCGCAAAGTCCCGAAAGTTCATTCATAAACGAAATTCTTGTCGCGAGCATTGCGTTTGCTGCGTATTTTGTCATTTCGGCCGAAGCCGGATCCATTAGGAGGACTCGCTGATGGCTCAGCATGAAAGGCGCATACAGCGACTTCATGATTTTTGCCGCCTCTTCGGAGTCGGTGCCGATAATGATCCGGTCAGGCTTCATGAAGTCTTGCAGCGCATTTCCCTCTTTGAGGAATTCCGGATTAGAGACGACATCGTAGCAAAGCTCGATGTTCCTCTCTTCGAGAACCCGGTTGATCAGCGAGTCGATTTCCCTTGTTGTGCCGACCGGAGATGTAGATTTATTTACAAAAATCAGATAGCCGGTCATTCTTTCGGCAATGCTCGTGACGGCGCTTTTGAGCGAATCGAGGTTGGCCTCGCCGCCCTCGCCGCAAGGAGTGTCGACCGCTAGGAAGCAGACATTGGATTTTGGAACCGCTTTGTCGAAATTTGTCGTGAAATGGAGCCTGCCGCACTTGCAGTTTCGACGAATCATTTCTTGAAGCCCCGGCTCGTAAATGGGAATAGCCCCTTTTTTCAGCAGCTTGATTTTATCTTCATTGATATCGAGGCAGGTAACCGAATGGCCCATTTCGGACAGGCAGGCTCCGGTCACAAGGCCCACATATCCGCTTCCAACAACTAATAATTCCATAATCTCAAGAATACAATAATGCCGAAAATCCATAAAGAAGATAATGCATGTCAATATCCCAGGAGCTTCTGATAATCATGAACTACTCAATTTTTGGAATTTATAACCACAGAGTCGGGAGACAATGCTGTCAATTTAGGGAAGTCGTGCCCGTGCCCGCGTGCGTGCCCGTGCACGATTTTTTTTAAGTTTACCGGTGGTAAAGATTCAAGCGGGAACTGCTGTCAATATCTGGGCTTTTGTCCGCCGAGATTGAAGTAAAACGTCAAGCGGTTCTCGCCCTCTTTTTTCTGATAGCTGATGCGGGCGTTCCAGGAAGCTCTGAGATTGAAGATCAGGTCGGTCTCATATTCGAGATAGCTCGGCTCGTCGAGGCGGTTCCATCCATAGCGGATCATGAAGTTGGCCGCCCAGTTGGGATCCAACCTGGCGTAGATGTGGCCAAGCAAGGTGTTGCGCCTGTCGGAGACGAGCGAGTCCCTAAGCTCCTGTTCGGACCTGAAAAAGTCGAGGATAAAGTTGTCGGGCTGCGCTTTTCTCCACCAAAACGAGCTTCTCTGCCTGTACTCGCAACTGAAGGCTGCGTACTCGTTGATTGTAGCTTCGATTCGGTAATTTAAAAAATTAATGGCATTCCTTTCATTGTCCCAGGCAGAAGTGAAGACATGTTTGAGATAGTAGTTCGGCTGCCATTCGACATCGAGGTAGACTTTGGGAATGCTGCTGAGAATAGTCGTGGTGTTTTGAAAGGCATAGGAATACAAATCCAGAGAGAGATAGGGAGAAATTACTGCCCCGTCGGGTTTGATGTAGATGATGTTTCGGGTGCCGAACCTGAGCGCGTTTAAATCAAACCATCCGTCTGAGATATCGAAAATGAAGTGCTCGTCGGGGTCGATTGTGGGGTTGGTCAAGTGCTGGTAGAGAATATAGGGTTCGACAACATGTTTGAAGCATTTATAAATCCGGTAGAAATTTGTTTTGGCCTCCCCGCCAAGGCTTAGGAGCGAGAGCCATTTGACATCTTGCTGCGGACTGCTTCCGTAAAGTATGGCAATAGCCTGGGCTTGAGGGGTGACAGTGAGTTTATTGAGTTTAAAAGGGCGGTACAGGCGGTGAAAAAATTGGCACCTCCAGGCATTGAAGTCGCTGACATCTTCTTCATCGCTTGCGTATTTGAAGTCGAAATATCCCATTTTGAATTTATTTTCGGAGAGGGTCCCTGTCTGCAAGACGGAAAAAGGGTGGAAAATGGTTTCGACTGAAGGGAGCTCTTGCTTGACTGTCTGAAAATCGTTGATTCTGACGCGGGTGAAAAAATTTCCGACAACATACTGGCCTTCCTGACGTCGAAGATTGAGCTGCGTCCTTTGAGCCGCGTCTATCCGCAGACCGTTGTCGGCATAGTCGGTGGGCATCTCTTTATCGCTCAAGTAGTCGTAGGAAAGATCCAGGCTGGTCCGGCCAAGATCCCATTCATTGTGGTAGATGCCTTCAAGACGGTAGCGGGTTTGTTGGGACGGGTCGTTGATCGAAGAGTCGTTGGCGATATAGCTGACCGAGTGGAACCAGTGGTCTTTAGCAGGGGAGTTGAAATGGGTTTCGATCCCCCCTCCGGGCCCTCTTTGGACGCGGTAGTCGAACCGCAAAAAAGTCGTAAGGTTATTCCAGTCAAAGACCATGTATTTCATTCCCAGACGCATTCCCTGCTTGCCTCCCCATCGCACCCGGTAGCGGATGGGAGAGTCGAAAATCCAATCAAGGTTGACTTGAAGTTTGGGCAGCCAAAAGATCGGCCATCTGAAAAAATGAAATTCAACCCCCCACGCTGTCATGATTCGGTGGCAGGTTATGATATTGTTGGAATAGCGGATTTCCCAATCGGGATCCTCGCTTTCCGATGTTGTCACATAGCCGTCGACAATGTGTATCTTTTCTTCGCCAATCAGATAAATTTCCCGCCCGCCAAAGTACCACGGCTCAACGGCGCACCGCCCGTTGTAGATGACCCCCTCCTTGTTGGCAAAGTCGTATTCTACTCTGTCGCCGACAAATAGATAGGGTCCGAAGGAGACGATAATAGATCCGTCGGCTACCACAGAAACAGCCGGTTTGTCGTTTTCGCCTTTAGTCTGCGTCAAGTAGATTTTTTCAGCCTGAACTCGAATTTGAGGGGATTGAACGACTCCGCCCTCTTCAGTCCAGAGGATGCCGCCGGCATAGGTGGGATTTCTCAAGTCTACAGTGATGCCCTCTTCGATAAGTCCCTGCAGGATATCTTCATTCATTCCGCCGCTTAAGAATCCAAAAGACAGAATAATAAATAAAATGCCCAGGTGCTTGATCACTGAAGCGCCCTCATGAGTAGTCCCGCAAGAACATAGAGGTTTTTATGATTGCCCTGTTCCATAGCTTCCAGGAGCATCATCACGTCTTTTTCTCCTTGAGATTTTGTGATCGCCTCCATGGCTTCGACATAGAGCATGGAAGATTCGTTAGGAGTCAGCTGGTAGGAAGGTTCATCAAGACGCATCTCGAGAGGAACCATCGGCCTGAAGTTGATCATCTGCACGTGGTATTGAGACCTGAGCCAATTCCTTAAATTTTCCTCGTAGGGACCGGGTTCTTCCAGGCGGAAAAGAGCGAGGTTGCAATAGTTTCTCACTAAAGGAGCGCCGATCTTTTGTTGATATTTTTTCAGAAGGTCGACAGCTTCTCCGGTGTGGATGTTTTCAAGCAAACGGACCAGGAGGGGAATCAGTTCGTTTTGTTCCGATTCCATGAGAACTTCGGCGAGGCGGAGAAATTCGCCCTCGGAAAGGGTCATTGTTTCCTGCAGAATCTTACTTCGGATTGTTTTGGACAGCTCCTGCGCCATTTTTCCTTTTTCTTCATCCAAAGTCGCAAGCGGCACATATTTTAAAAACATTTGAGCGCGCGAGGGAGAATACGCTTTCACGATGAGATCGTTGGATCGGTTCATCAATATTTCCCTGAGGGCAGGCAGGCAGCGGTTGTCTCTTTGGCAAAGGAGCGCGTAAGCGGCATTTAAGCGGACTTCCTTTTTTGGAGAGAATGTCAGATTGTAAAGGAGGTTTTTCGACTCTCTGACATCCTTTAAAAGGAGGATCGCAAAGGGGAATTCGGCCTCGGCGGCTTCAAAAAGAAGGTCTTTGTATTCTTTCCGTCCGAGCCGATAGAGGGAATAAGCGGCGGCGACCGCTACATGCGGGGAGGTGGACCTGGCCATCTGCTCAAGCCTGGCGGCAGATTTTTCATCTTTGAAGTGCCCAAGGGCTGTAGCGCACGCTTCTTGCTGGAGAACATTCGTGTGTTTTGACAATCGGCGGATCTGCGGCAGGAAATCGTCGCGGTCGTGGTCTCTTGAAGTTAAAATCGTTTCGACCCTTACCTTTTGATCGGAATCGTTCATCAGCTGCCTTAAGATGCTGTTGGCCCGCGGCGTTTCCATGCAGGCGAATATAGCGGGAAAAACTACTTTGGCCGGCTTGGGAAATTTAGCCATCATAGCCTCTGTTTGGGAAAGGGCGTGGGGATGCTTTTTTTTCGCTAGGCAAAAAGCTGCCTCTAGTTGAATGAGGGGATTGGGCGTTTTAAAGAGCAGCTTAATCGTTTGGTCCGCCTGATCGCTTTGATATTGGGACAAAAAGTTTAGGCAGACAATTTGCAGCTGGGGATTATCTGAGAGCAGTCCCGATTCTAAAATCGAAACGGCATGCTCATTTATGCAAACCCCTGCTCCAAAGTAGGTCAGCAGCTTGATTTCGTCATCGTCCGATCTTGAACCGTGTTCCAGGATGATCAGAGAAAGTTGGTTTAGGAGCTCAAAGTCCTGTTCGCCGGAGGCGGCAGCGTAGGAGCGGTACAGCGCTATCGCTTCCGGTATTGCCCCCGTATGGGCTTTGAAAAGGATATGGTTTTTGAGGTTTGATGTTTCTCCGTCGATTGCATGGGCTGAAATCGCATTCAGTAAAACACAAAAAGAAATTATAGCAGCGTTTAAGCGATATAGTCCCATAAATCAATCCCGACTTTCATTAGTAACTCTCTCAAAGTGTTAACAGGAAGCCCCATGACATTGTAAAAACATCCTTGTATCTCCTGAACGATAATGCTTCCTTCGCGTTGAATGGCGTATCCGGCCGCTTTGTCTATCGAATGGCACCTTTTCTGATAGGCTTTGATTTGTGCCGGCTGCAGCTCGTTGAGCCAAACTTTCGTCATTTCGAAGTCCGAATAAACCACACTTCCCTTTCTCACAGAGATTCCGGTATAGACTTTGTGCCTGTTACCGCACAAGGTTGAGAGCATCTCGAAAGCTTCGTTTTCATCTCGGGGCTTTCCGAAGACCTTGTTTTCATAAATGACAACTGAATCGGCTGTGACCACAATTTCTTCGCCTCCGGCTTCAATCGCCCGGCTTTTCCCCTTGGCCAGAGTGCAGACATAGTCGCCCGGGTTGTCCCGATAGGGAATCGACGATTCATCGAACGCGGGGGGTTGTTGAACAAAAGGGAGGGTAAAGTAGCTCAGAATTTCTCTGCGACGTGGAGATTGCGAGCCTAAAATGACAGGCCGGCCTTTAGATGATTGTGAAGCCTTTTCTTGCATTGCTAACTAACAAATACCTGCGGAAAGACACAAAGTTTTAAGTCTTCATCGCTTATCGTAGGACAGTGGTGAATGAGCTGTTGTTTGATTTTATCTTCGATATCGCGTAATTGCTTAGTAGTCAGGGTCTGATTTTCAACATACTTGCCGATATATTCTTTGCCTTTGTAGGGAATGGTTTCAAGGCCGTCATCCTGGCTTTGCCAGGCAATTTCGGCCAGACGCCATTTGTCGCTGGCAAAGAATTCCCTTTTGAGCTCGGCATTGATTAAAAAACCGGTAAACAGCTTGACTGTCACCCTATTGTCTAGAGACGCTTTCATATTAGGCGATATTAACACAGAGCATCATTTCTGAAAAATTATTATGCGACGCGCTTTTCAATGGCGGAAATGAACTCGTCCGGCATCAAGTCGTGGAGGTGGACAGGTTTGCCCTCGATTTCGATTGCCTCGTCAGCTAGATTGACGATAGCTTCCACATAGTTTTTTAGATCGTTTTTGTCTGCCGGATTAAATTGAATGCTCGCAGGGCAATCGGAATAATAGGACAAAATCTGTTTGTAGATCCGGGCCAGCATGTTCAGGTCATGAAGGTACTCTTCGTCGGCTTTTCCGTGCGTGATTTGCATGAGGATAGTCGAGATTCTTCTGAGTATTTTAGTTTCCGGCCATAAAAAAGCGATGACTTCTTCCCGCTCAATTCCCTTAAACTTGATAGGAATGTAGGGTTTTGATTTTTCTGCCGGAAGAAGATTCATGAGATAAAGCTTGTAATAAGTTGAGTATATAAAAAGTTTGGTTGCGAATTTAAAATATGAAATTTCGAAATTGCCATTGGCTCTGAATATATCCTCGGGAAGATTGCCTTGGTGAATAGATTGATTCTTGATTTTGAAGAATCCGTCAATCCACTTCCAGATGGTTTCAAGGGGCGTGCCGAATTTTACATGAAGAATAGGTCTTAATTTTTGCTTTAAATCGGTGTTGGG
>SLFE01000146.1 GCA_007124415.1 Waddliaceae bacterium
CTTCTCGCTGTTCTCATCAAAGCTCCGGGACTGCGGCCGATTGTGCATGTTCTCTACAAAATTTGGGCAAGCTACCGGCTGGCAAAGAGAAATCGCGTCAAACCGTGATTTTCATTGAAGCGGTTATTGTATTCGGCACATTCTTCTAAAAAAGCCGGGTCACAATCAGGGCGAATTTGTTGAAAGGGGCATTTAATCAATTCCCAGCTGTTCCAGGAGGCCGGGAAGGCTGCCGTGGGGGCCCATTTCAACTTTCAATGAGGCGATCTGGCCGTCTTTGAATGTCACTTCGGCGTGCTCGATCGGCATTTCCACCTCTTTGCCTGTCGCCGGTATGGGCTTGGCCCCTTCCCACGGCAGGTCCAAGACCTCTGAATGGGTGCCGGTAATGTGCACGGTGACTCTTACCGAATGGTTGATCTGTTCGACCTTTTGAAGATTGTAGGACCAGTCCGGAAAGGCCGAACCGACAGCTTTTTGAAAGGAGAGCCAAATGTCTTTGTCAAAAGGGTCGGGCGTCGGGCCGTAGTATTTGAAATCGTCGTGAAGCATTTTCGACAGCTTATGCCAGTCCTTGTCTTCGATTGTTTTAAAAAAATCGACGGCAAGTTCAATGGGGTTGTCTATTGCCATGATTAATCTCCTTTCTTTTCGATTTTTAAAAGCTTGGCGTTGACGGCGCAAATGACTGTGCTCAGCGACATCACGATTGCTGCCGCCGCGGGAGCGAGGAGTATTCCGTAAGTGTAGAGGACTCCGGCGGCAATGGGGATGGCAACCACGTTGTATCCTGTGGCCCAGACCAGGTTCTCCACCATTTTTCTGTAGGTCGCCTTGGCAAGCTTGATAATGGCAAGAGCGTCGAGAGGATTGCTTTTAACGAGGATGATGTCGGCAGTTTCGATCGCAACGTCGGTTCCGGCGCCGATGGCGATACCGATATCGGCCTGCGCAAGAGCCGGGGCGTCATTGACGCCGTCGCCCGTCATGGCGACGATCAATCCTCTTTTCTGGATTTCTTTGATTTTCTCCGATTTTTCATTGGGGAGAACTTCGGCGAATACTTCGTCGAGGTCAAGCTCTTTCGATACCCAGTCGGCAACTTTTTGGTTGTCGCCGGTCAGCATCATGCACTGTATGCCCATCTCCTTGAACTTTGCGATCGCTTCTTTGGACTCTTCGCGGATGATGTCGGCCAGCGCTATGGCGCCGGCAGCTTCGTCGTCAATCAGCACATAGACTACGGTTTTGCCTTCTTGGTCGAGCTCGTCGAGTCCTTTGTTTTCCAGGGAAATGCCGTTTTCTTTCAAATAGCCGGGGCTGACGACTTTGATGTTTTTTCCCTCGACTTTCCCTTGCGCTCCTTTTCCGGGAATTGCCTTGAAATCTTCGACAGAAAATGTCTCTTCGCTCTCATTCGCGATCCCTTTAGCAATGGGATGTTCCGATTCTTTTTCTATCGAGGCGGCATACTTCAGGAGTTCTTTTTCAGAGAGCTTGCCGAAGGGGATTGTATCGGTCACGCCGAACTCGCCCTTGGTCAAGGTCCCTGTTTTGTCAAACACAATGGCTTGTATGTTGCGGGCTGCCTCAAATGCGGTCCTGTTGCGGATAAGGAGTCCGTTTTTTGCCGAAAGGGCGGTGGAGACGGCGACGACCAGCGGGATGGCAAGTCCTAGGGCATGGGGACAGGTGATGACCATCACCGAGACGGTTCTTTCCAAAGAGAAGGCGAGAGTCTGCTGAACTGGGCTGAACCAGATAAAAAACGTCAAGGATCCGGCCACAATCGCAATGAGCGTCAGCCATGATGCTGCCCGGTTGGCGATGCTTTGAGTCTTCGACTTGGTGGATTGCGCTTCCTCGACGAGATTGATCAGCTGAGACAGATAGGAATCCTTGCCGGTTTTCGCGACTTGGACCGTAATGGAGGAGTCGCCGTTGATCGATCCGCCGATCACCTCGTCATCCACTCCTTTTTCCACAGGCATGGACTCTCCGGTGATCATCGCCTCATTGATGCTCGACTGTCCCTTGGCGATAGTCCCGTCGGCGGGCAATTTCTCTCCGGGCTTGATCAAAACTTTATCACCCTTCTGAAGGCTGTCGATCGGCACATCTTCAACGGTGCCGTCTTCTTTTACCAGATGGGCCTCGGAGGGCATCAGTTTGGCAAGTTCCTGAAGAGCTTTGCCCGCTCCCATAATCGATCTCATCTCGATCCAATGACCCAAAAGCATGATGTCGATCAGGGAAGCCAGCTCCCAAAAAAAGGTTTTCCCTTCAAGTCCGAAGACAACTGCCGAGCTGTATATGTAGGCAACAGAGATTGCCAGGCCGATCAGAGTCATCATGCCGGGTTCGAATTTATGCAACTCTTGGAAGGCTCCTTTCAAAAAGGGCCATCCCCCGTAGAAGAAAATTACCGTGGAGATGGCGAATAAGAGCTGGGTATCTCCAGGAAACCTTATTTGGCCGGTGATGCCGAGAAGAGCGTGGATCATCGGCGAGAGGATGATTACCGGAATTGTGAGCGCTGTGCAAATCCAGAAACGCAATTTGAAATCGGCCACCATCATTTCATGATGGTCGTGTTCTGATTTGTGGTTCTTCATAATTCCTTAGTAGCGAAAAACAGCATTAAGTTCTATAAGAGCCCTGCGCAAAGGGCCAGGCCGAAAATGAAAAGAAGAACGGAGATAGCTGTTCTTAAGAGGCTTAAAGTGATTTTTTTGAGGAAAAATACCCCCGTCAGGATGCCTAGAAGACCGGAGATGAATATTACCGCTAAAAGAGAGGGGGCGACCCTTTCGAAAAGGTGGTAGAAGCCGATTCCGTAGACTATAAGCCTGGCGGCGTCGACTAGGGCGGTGATGCAAGCCCCTGTCGCGATATAGCGGGTCTTGCCGAGGTTCAGATTGATTAAAAAGCCGCTCCTCAAGGCGCCCTGGATTCCTGAAATCCCTCCAAAAAAACCGCTGGCAAGGCCTCCTACAGGGAGCCATTTGGGATCGACCGAGGAGAAGTCGTAGAGGGATTGAATTCTGACAACTCCTAAGCCTATGAGCAGCAGTCCGATCAGGATTTTGACAAGCTCGATCAAAAAGGCCTGTCCTAGGATTTCGTATGTGACAAGAGGAGGAACATCGATGAGCGAGACGAGCAGCCAGGAGCCGAAAAACGAGCCGAAAAGCGCAGGGAGGCCGAAGAGCAGCACAGTTTTAACGTCGATGGATTTGAATAAGACGCCCGCTTTAATCAAATTGTTGAAAAAGTGCAGGACGGCGGTAAGGGCTATGGCGACGGGGAGCGGGGTGGTAACGATAAGAACCGGAAGCATCAAAGTCCCGAATCCGAACCCTGTAAAAAAGGTCAGGAGCGAGACGATATAGATGACTAGGGCGGCCGTAATTTCATAAACCATCAACCGAGGTAATATA
>SLFE01000247.1 GCA_007124415.1 Waddliaceae bacterium
GAATTCAAAATCGGAATTCGTTTTTCAGCGGCATCTCGGTTAAAATTCCTAAGTTGTTTCTATAGAAAATTTAGTTTACAATATTTTTAATATAGTATATAAATTTAGCTTATTAACCTAATTTGTAATATTATTTGTATGTATATTGATTCGTGTAAAAGATATTTAAAGTGCGAGCCTGAATCTCAGCCTCCGCTGAAAAAAGTGAAATCCGAAGAGCCTGGTGAAATTGCCTGGTCGACTGTCAGAAATTGCATTGAGGCCGTAGCCGGAAAAACGCTGAACGGCGATCTTGCGGGCCTTTCCTCGGATGCGCTTCTTTCTGCCGTTAAATCCCTTGATATCCCTTTTTCCGAGAGGATCGCCCGCCTCAAGAAGTGCATGACGAATTCAGAGGTGTACAGCTCAATGTGGCTCAAACTTGAAGACGGCAGAAACGTCTATGTTCGCCTCCACAAACACTTCCACGGTTCTTTTATTGCCCGCGAGCCGCTTGAGAGCCGGGATATCTCCGTCTATACCGAAGAGCAGGAGAGGAGCATTTTTGAGGATGGAGGGTTTGATGGAGTGGCGATGCATAAACCATATTGGCCACTTCTCTCACTTAAATTCGACGCCGAAACCTGCGAGATTGTCTGGCTGCAGGGGGCTCCGGGATTTAATGGCAAGAAGCTCAAGGAGATAACAGAAATTTTCATCAACTTGTTCAGCCCTTCCGGGAAAATTTTTCTCGCCGACCAGGCGGTCAAAAACGGCCGGCCTCTGAGGCAGTATTATCCGCTTGTCAAGCCGGTAGAAGACATAAGCTGTGCACCCGGGTATTATGGAGGCTGGGGATTTGTTCCGGCAAACTTGTGGAAGATTGAACCCTCAGAGGGCGATGCCATTTCGCAGTCGCGGGATCTTTATTATACCGCAGTGGAATATTTAAGGGGCTTATCTGTCGAACACTTAAAAACGGTTCTGCAAAGAAAGTCATCCAAGGACCATTTTTCCCTGCTGGCTGAGAGGCATGGTTTAGAATCCGATGCAACATTTCATCAGTTGATGAAAATTATTTATGACAAAATGGCCTTGGAAAAAGATGGACAGGCGGAAAAAGACTTTAACTGGATTTTCCATTTTTTGTTAAAGTCTTATTCCAGGAGGCTTAAAAAGTCGGGTAATGCCGGGTTGTTCGAGCTTGCGCTGCAAATTTTGATCAAAACAGAGGTTTGGGAAAAAGCGGGGACCGGTCGGTTTTACCGCGATTTTCTGATGAGCTCAAACGATACTTTTCCCTCATTGGCCGGAAGTGCAAAGGCTTACAGCACGATAGTCAAAAAGGTTCTCGGTATAAAAGACCCGAGCCGGCCTGAATGGAGGGAATAAGGCCTTTCGCAAGGCCCTATTCAAAATATTACATAAAGTCCCTGTCCATGACAGTCTTTCGTTTATTGCGCTCGGCATTGACGATAGCTTTGTCAATTTCTCTTTCGACAATTCGCGTAAGAGCATCGAACACAGTTGTCGATGTGTTCATTCCGGACTTTTCTTTTACGTAAGTTTTCACCTTGCTGGCGACGACTTTGGAATCACTCATGATCGCACCCTTTTGTTTGTTTGCCTTTCCCTCGATATAATTCAAACTGCAAAAAGGTGCAATAGACAACCGCATTAAGTTATAAGTGCTTATAAATTAAGGGCAAAGGCGTTCGATAATCCATGATCCGCTGTCTAGGCGGTATCGAAACCTGTCGTGAAGGCGGTGGGGGCGCCCTTGCCAAAATTCCACTATATCAGGCGCGAGGCGATAGCCCCCCCAGTCGTCCGGCAGAGGAATTTCTTTTCCCTCAAAACGTTTTTTAGCCTCCTCCCATGCCATTTCAAGCTCTCCGCGGGAGGCAGCCACCCGGCCTTGTCTTGAAGCATAGACGCTGAGCTGGCTTTCTCTGGGACGGGTTGAGAAATAGTCTCTGGATTCTTGCTCGCTTGTTTTGACAACGCTCCCTTCGACGACGGCTTGCCTGGCAAGGGGAATCCATAAAAAAGTGGCTGAGGCAAAAGGGTTTTCCTCAATTTCAGCGGCTTTGCGGCTTTTGTAATTGGTAAAAAAAACAAGCCCCCTTTCGTCAATCCCCTTAAGGAGGACGGTCCGGCTCGAGGGGCGTCCGTTTTTCTCCGCCGTGCAAAGGATCATTGCGTTGGGTTCAATAAGCTCTGCATCGGAGGCGTCATTGAGCCAGATTTTCAACTGTTCTATCGGATTTTTCGATAGAACGGATCTTTTGAGCGGATTCAGCGGATATTCCCGCCTTAACCGGCTAATGTCCATTGACAGCGCCTCCCGCCTCATTTATAAGAAAAAAAAAAGAGGTGTCAATGGAAAAACTCTTGATTGATGAAGTGGATCTCAAGGGAAAAAAAGTGCTGATGCGCGTGGACTTCAATGTTCCCATGGACGATGAGGGTAAAATCACAGACGACACTAGAATCCGAGCGGCCTTGCCTTCGATTAAATACGTGCTGGAGCAAGGCGGCAGCCTCATTTTGATGAGCCATTTGGGAAGGCCCGACGGTAAAGAGGAAAAATACTCCTTGAGGCCGTGCGCCGAGAGGCTTTCTGAACTGATTGAGCGCAAAGTCAAGTTGGCACCCGATTGTATCGGATCCGAAGTGGAGGAGATGGCCGGAAATTTGCAAGAGGGGGATGTGCTGCTTCTCGAGAATCTCCGTTTTCATAAATCTGAAACAAAGCCGGCATCCGATCCCGGTTTTGCCAAAAGTTTATCTTCGCTTGCCGATGTTTTTGTCAACGACGCCTTCGGAACCGCTCATAGAAAACATTCATCCACTTATGAAGTGGCGAAATATTTTCCGGACGCCGCGGCTGCCGGCTATCTGATGAAAAAGGAAGTCGATTTTCTTGGAAAAATTTTAAGCGATCCGGACAAGCCCTTTTATGCGATTATCGGCGGGGCAAAAGTGTCGTCAAAAATCGGCGTATTGTCATCTCTTTTGGAAAAAATAGACGGCCTTTTCATATGCGGCGCAATGGCCAACACCTTTTTGAAGGGAAGGGGGATCGAAATTGGCGACTCCATGTATGAAGACGAGTATCTCGACAAGGCCTTCGAGATCATGGAAGAGTGCCGGAAGAGGGAAATCAAATTGGTCTTGCCTGTCGATCTGCTGGCCGTAAAAGAGATTAAGGAGGGGCTGGCCCCTGTCTCCTTTGATTTGACCGAAGGCGGGGTTTCAATCGGCTACAAGGCTGTGGATATAGGCCCGAAGACCGTTCAGCTCTACCGGGATCATCTTTCAAATGCCAAAACAGTTTTTTGGAACGGTCCGGCGGGTATTTTTGAAATTCCCGAATTTTCCCAGGGTACGCAGGCCATAGCTGAAATATTGGCTTCGCTCTGGGCGAGGACCC
>SLFE01000134.1 GCA_007124415.1 Waddliaceae bacterium
AACTCGTAGCCATCCGCGTCAGCCGGGACTTGCGGCAAAATTATTTCGAACATATCCAAAAACTCCCCATGAGTTTTTATCACCAGCATAATATAGGCAGCCTTTCCGCAAGGGTTGTGACCGACGCCTTCGCCATCGCCGACGGGGTCAACGCCTCACTCATCAATTACCTGCAAACTCCCTTCGCCATCTGCTCCACCCTTCTTCTCTGCTTCTTTGCCTCGTGGAAATTGTCTTTGATGATCTTTTTCGGCATTCCGCTGATCGCCTATCCGATCATTTACATTGCCCGGCATATCAAAAGAATCTCCAAACAATTGCAAAAAAATCAGGAAAACTTCACATCGGTCCTAGTCGACTACCTGGGAGGAATCCAAACCATCAAAATGTTTGCCATGGAAAGCTTCTCCCTAAAAAAATACCGGGCTCAAAATGAGCAAATGGCAAGGCTTGAACAAAAAAGCGCCAAATACGATGTGTCGTCCCGCCCCATCGTCCACACTATCGGCATGTCTTTGTTGGCCGCGGCTCTCATTTTCGGCCTCTATGTTTTTCATATGAGCGTCCCCGAAGTGATCGTCTACTGCGGACTCCTTTATGTTTTTTATGAACCGGTTAAAAAATTTGCCGAAACCAACAGCCAGATTCAGCGCGGAGCCGCAGCAGCCGAGCGCATGTACGACGTGATGCAGATCAAGCCCCTAATAGAGGACGCCTCCGACGCTATCCGGCTTTCCGAATTTAAAGACAGCATCGAATTTCGCAACGTCTCCTTTCGTTATGAAGACGAGTGGATCCTGAAAGACTTAAGCTTTACGGTAAAAAAAGGTCAGACCGTCGCCCTGGTCGGCCCCACCGGCGCCGGAAAGTCAACCATCGTGCAGCTCATTCCCAGGCTCTACGACGTTCAGAAAGGGGAAATCCTTATAGACGGAAAGCCCCTCAGGAATTACACGCAAAAATCCATCCGCGAGCAAATCGCCTTCGTCCCCCAAAAGCCCTTCCTTTTCCTCGACACGATCAAAGAAAATATCGCTTTCGGCTCGCCCTACACTCTAGAAGAAATCGAAGAGGCCGCAAAAAAAGCCCATGCTTATGAGTTCATCAAAAACCTGCCGAGCGGCTTCGACACGGAATTGTCCGAAATGGGAAAAAACCTCTCCGGCGGGCAGCAGCAGCGCCTCGCCATCGCACGCGCCCTCTACAAGAAAAACCCTGTCCTGGTCATGGACGAGGCGACATCCTCGCTCGACGCCCTCAGCGAAAACCACATCAAAAACGCCATTCACGGACTCAGAGGGACAATGACGCAGATCATCATCGCCCACCGCCTCTCGACTGTCGAGGACGCCGACAAAATCATCTACATTGACAAAGGCCGCAAAATCGCCGAAGGGACCAAAGACGAGCTGCTGACCATCTGTCCCGAATTCAAACTCATGTGGGAAATGCTCAACAAGCAAAAGGCTCATGCGTAAAGATATTATCGTCGTCCACTCCGGCGGCATGGACTCATCCCTCTGCCTTGCCCTAGCAATCAAGGATTTCGGAAAAAACAATGTCTTGAGCCTTTCATTCGACTACAAGCACCGCCATCAAAACGAACTGGACCACGCCGCCTTGATCTGCTCCGACTGGAGCGTCGACCACACCGTCGTTGAGCTCGCGTGCCTGAGCCAAATCACAAAAGACGCCCTTACCGACCCCGATATGGCAATCACACATGCCGAGGGCGGCCCGCCGAATACGCTTGTCGCAGGACGAAACGGCCTGATGGCCCGCCTGGCCGCCATTCACGCCAATTCTTTGGGCGCCGGCGCCATCTCCATGGGAGTCATTGAAGTCGAAGCGGCCAATTCCGGCTACCGCGACTGCTCCAGAAGCTATATGGACCTAATGCAGAAAATCCTCCGGATCGATCTGGCAGACCCGGATTTCAAGATCCTCACACCAATCATTGATATGAACAAAACCCAAACCCTGGAGCTTGCCCGCTCCCTTGGCATTCTCGACTACCTGCTCAAAAACACAGTCACCTGCTACAATGGCCTCCCCTGCCGCGGCTGCCGCAAATGCCCCGCCTGCCGGCTTCGCAACGAAGGCCTGGACGCCTACCTCAAAGCCAATCCCGATTTTATCTCATGAAGAAGACCCCTTCCTTTAGGGAGGGGTTTTTTAAATCCTTTGTTTAGGGAGGGGTGCAATCCCCTCCCTAAAAAATAATCCTCGCCCTTGAGGGCGAGGTTGAACCTTCCTGAAGAATACGCGATGCTCAGATCACTTCCTTTCAAATAATATCTATATTTTGATATAGAAAGAATCATGTCCAGTCAAACCGTCAGCCTGAAGAAACAAGCGGTCATATCGCTCTTGCGCTACAGCTACTATCAAGAAAAAAATGACCCGGCTCTTGACGTCATCCTTGCCAGGTGGCCCGGAGGCTATCTTTTCAAAAACTACATCGCAACCCAGACTCGCTACATCGCTTTCAAGGAAAAGATGGGCAGCCTCGCCGCCAAAATCGTCAAGCCCAAGCTCGAGAGCCAAGCGTTCGACAATATCGATTTGGTGTGCCTAGGGGTCGCCAAAGACATTCTAAAACAAAGAATCGTGCTCAACATCATTGATAAAATCGAGTCCCAAGTTACAAATGTTTGGAGCAGAATCGACAACAATCTCAATTCAGGCGAAGCTCCTGCAGCTTTTTGGTTCAATTATCTCCAAGAAGCCGCCTCCTACTACATATCGGGATCGCTCGAATCGATCCGCAATATGGACAATAATTCCGATGATAAACAAGCGATCGTCAGAACCGTTCAATACGGCATAAAAAAACAGCTGCCGATTGAATACGTCCAAGAATTCGGCATGGATATCGATGAGCTGATTCGGCAGTACTTCTGCGACCCGGACTACAACTACAGGGAATTCAAAACCGAATTTGCCGAGAGGATAAGAGCAAAACTGAAGCCTAAGCTGGCAAAAGCCGTCGAGCCCGTTGTCAGGCTGGCCATTCCCCATATTGCTGAAGTGGGAGGGACCATAGTCGAAGAAAACACAAAATCGCTTAGCGACTGGGCTTGGTCGCAAACCGTCTCATTTGCCTCAAGCACGAGCATTATGGCCGCATTCTTTGGAGCCGTCTGCTATTTCTACGATCCCTCTTTTACCGTCGGCGCCTTTTCCCTCTTTTTGACAGCATTTCTCGCCAATGTGGGTATTTTCTGTTTTGAGTTTCTCCATTCGCAACAAGTCGCCATCCAACACAGCGCAGTTAAAAACAGTCTCAAAGAAAATTACAGCGAAGACTTCAAACGGGCCGTCGCCGGCTCCCTTGCCGACTTTCACAACCAATATCTTGGAATTTACGACCCGAAAACCCCCGATGATTTTATGGACGGCATCACCG
>SLFE01000244.1 GCA_007124415.1 Waddliaceae bacterium
CTACTGCCTGCTTCACGCCTTCGGCGCTGTTTTCGACAACCCCGACCTCATCGCCGCCTGCGTCGTCGGCGACGGCGAGGCCGAAACAGGACCTCTGGAAGGAAGCTGGAAAGGATGCAAATTCTTAAATCCCGAAACCGACGGCGCCGTCCTCCCCATCCTTCACTTAAACGGCTACAAAATCGCAGGACCGACAGTGCTGGCGCGCATTCCCGACGAAGAGCTCCTCAACTACTTCAAAGGACACGGCTACGAGCCCTACATCGTCGAGGGCGACGACCCGAAAACCGTCCACCAAAGCTTCGCTTCTGTTTTAGACGCGTGCTACAATGACATCCGGGCGATACAAAAGGATGCCAGGGAAAACGGCTTTTCAAAATGTCCTGCCTGGCCGATGATTGTTTTGCGCACGCCAAAAGGATGGACAGGCCCTAAAGTTGTCGACGGGCTGCCGATCGAAGGCACTTTCCGCTCGCACCAAGTGCCCTTGGCAAAAGTCAGAGACAACCCCGAACACCTGAAAATGCTTGAAGAGTGGCTTCTTTCCTACCATCCTGAAAAGCATTTTGATGAAAACGGCCGCCTGATTCCAGAATTAAAAGAACTCGCTCCAAAAGGCGATCTGAGGATGGGATCGAGCCCCTTCGCCAACGGCGGACAGCTCCTCGTCGACCTCAAGCTCCCCGACTGGGAGGATTATGCCATCGGCGTGCCGGCCCCCGGACAAACAAAATTCGAGGCCACGCGGGCGCTTGGAAACTACTTGCGCGATATTTTTAAGCTCAACGCCGAAGAAAAAAATTTCCGCATCTTCTGCCCCGACGAAACCAACTCCAACCGCCTGGGAGCTGTCTTCGAAGCTACAAACCGATGCCTGACTGCCGAGATCATCGATATCGACGACCACATCTCCCATGACGGCAGGGTGATGGAAGTGCTGAGCGAGCACTGCTGCCAGGGGTGGCTCGAGGGCTACCTGCTCACAGGGCGCCACGGCATTTTCCCCACATACGAGGCTTTTGCGATGGTGGTCGACTCAATGCTCAACCAACACGCCAAATGGCTGAAAACCTGCCGCGAAATTCCCTGGCGCAAGCCCATCCCCTCCTTGAACTACCTCCTCACAAGCCACGCCTGGCGCAACGACCACAACGGCTACAGCCACCAGGGTCCCGGCTTTATCGATACGGTCATGAGCAAAAAAAGCTACGTCACAAAAATCTACCTCCCCCCGGATGCCAACAGCCTCCTATGCGTTGCCGAACATTGCTTCAAAAGCCGCGATTACATCAACGTAATCGTAGCGGGCAAACAGCCGCAGTTTCAGTGGCTGGACAAAGAGCATGCCCGCGAGCACTGCGCAAGGGGCGCCTCCGTTTGGGAGTTTGCGAGCAACGACGAGGGCAACCCCGACGTTGTGATGGCCTCTGCCGGCGACGTGCCGACCCTTGAGATGATGGCGGCGGTATCGCTGCTTAAGGAACATGTTCCCGATATCCGCATCCGTGTTGTGAATGTCGTCGACTTGATGGTGCTGAAAAAACACAAAGAGCACGCCTACGGGATGGACGATCAGTCATTTAAAGAGCTGTTTACCGAAAACGCTCCCGTCGTTTTCGCCTTCCACGGCTACCCTAGGGTCGTCCACGATATTGTCCACGGAAGAAACGTTCACGAGCAGTTCCACGTACGGGGCTATATTGAGGAAGGAACCACTACGACGCCGTTTGACATGGTCGTCCTTAACGAAATGAGCCGCTTCCACCTGGCCATCGAAGCTCTTCACCGAATTCCGAGGCTGCAATCCAGCGCGGGCGAGGTAAGCGAGTTTTTCGAACAGAAATTGTTTGAGCACAGCCAATACATCAGAAAGAATTTAGAGGACATGCCGGAAATCAGAGACTGGTCATGGACAGGTGAAAAAAGGGAAGACAAGGACAAGTGGGAAGTGGGCCAGACGGACTGATCTTAACTTGGCTGGGGCTTTAGTCACAATTTATGGCCGCCGCCGCCGGCGCCCCCTTTGCGCATGTTGAGGCAGGTATTTTCCTTGTTGGCAACAATATTCAGCCGGAAGGCTTCTTCGACTGCGCCCAATTTATCCAAGGGCGCTGATGCCACAACGGTGGCTTCGATTTTTTTCCCTTTCAATCCCGCGCTCCGCATGGTGCTATGGACTTTTAACTTGCTTTTCTTTCGTGCGCTCCTGCCATGGGCTCTAATCCGTTTTCCGGGACTGTTCTTTGTCAAGCCGATGTACGCACGTCTTGGGTTAGGGGGAAGTTTCGACTGTTTCGCTTCAATAATCTTTTGAAGGTCCGACAATTTGCTGATACCATTAAAATCGGAAGAAGTAAGCTCCAAAACCTTCCTGGTTTTCAGACCGGGCGGCTTTTGTTTTTCAGGCGTTCTTGCCGTAATGGCGTATACGTAGCCAAATCCCTGGCGGCGCTTCAGCCCATAGCTTGCGGGGCTGATAGCCAACTCTGCGGCCTTGCCTTTAGTTTCGGGCTTGGTCGGCGATTCGCATGAAAATGGATATATTACAGGATTAATGTTAATCATAGCAATATTATAACAATAAACTAATTGATAGTCAATATTTTATTTTTAAATATTGAAAATTTCGCTATAACTATCTAAAACTGCCTTTATATCCGGTCGACTATTGGGATCCCATTCGCACATCGACTTAATCAGCCCGCCTACTTTTATGAGCTTCTCTTTTTCATCCTCGCAAAGGTCTTCGTAATCGGGAACTGATTTAGGGATCACATCTTCCGGCTCAAAAGACTCATGCCATTTTTTTATGTCCTCAAAATGGCCTTGAAGCAAGAAGTCATTGCAGCCTTCATAACGCTCGCTGACAACTAGCTTTTGCTCACCGGATTGTTCGCAATAAAACATATAATCCGGATCAAAACCTAAAAGCATTTCATGCATTATAACTCCCAAGGAAAATATATCGCTCTTCAGCGCAGTCCCTTTTTTCGGCGCCCCTACATTCATCACCACATCAGTCCATTTAATGTATTCCAAAATTATTTCCTCAAATTTTTCAGGCGACATTGTGGGATCGCCGGATGTTTCTTTTTGAACTCTCTCACCCAATATATCGGCTCTTTGCTGAACTCTTTCCAACAAACTTTCAGGGGATGCAAATTCCCAGGATCCAATTCCCCTTTTTTCAATATCATCCCCTTTTACAGCATGTCCAAAATCGCCTAGCTTAAGTTTGTATTCTTTCTCCGATTCAACAAGCATGAGATTTTCCGGCTTAAGATCCCCATGAGCGATCTTTTTTTCGTGCAAAATATGAACAGCCTCGATTAGATCTTTGATGTATCTCGTCATTTCGGACAGCGGGATTTTCCTTTTTGCTTCTTCGGTAGAGCAGGCCTGTTCAAG
>SLFE01000190.1 GCA_007124415.1 Waddliaceae bacterium
AAATAATCATCTTTTCCATCTTCTTCGTCAGCCATGTCTAAAGACATGCCTTCCTCAGAAGATGAAAAATCTAATCATTTTCTAGAGCGCTCACCGCGGATTAGGGTCACAATCAGGGGTTAAAGTTCGCTCCTCCAAAATGAGAATCTCTTAGCTGGGATGCTCTTCTTTATCTTCGTGTTCTGTCTTCTTTTTCTTCTTTCGTGAGTAGTAGCAGATTGCGTCAAGAGAGAAAAAGCCGGGACCGAATGCAAGGATGATAAGCGAGGCAAGCAGGTAGTAAAATGGTTCCTCATTCATAAATCCCCGAAAATCATGGAACATATTCAACACACCGTCAAGATGAGCTGTCAAGAGTGCCGTAACCATCGTAATGATGAGGGGAAGAGCTGCCAATCTTGCCAAAAACCCGATCACGAGAAGTCCTCCGCCGATTGTTTCGGTCAGAGCTACAAGCCAGGCAGAAAATACAGGATAGGGAATGCCGAGAGATTCAAAGAACTCAATTGGCATGGTGATATTCATTAATTTTCCCCATCCGGCCATAAAAAACAAAATCCCCCAGATCAGCCTGATGACAAGCAATAACGGGGATTGTATCCAACTGCAAAGCCAGGAATACCAGCTATGCTTCTTTGGTACGCAATGACAATCCATAAGTCTAAAAACCTCCACAATAATTAAAAAACAAATATCTAAGCCTTACATAACAAAATAATCATAGTCTGGCAATACAAGAGATTTCAATTTTTGCGTCCATTGGAAGTCTCGCAACCTCAACGGTTTGGCGTGCCGGCGGGTGCTGATGTCCGAAGCATTCTTCGTAAAAGCTGTTGAGATCCTTAAAATCGTTCAAATCCTTTAAAAAAACGTCTACCCGCAAAACGTTGGTGAAGTCCAGGCCCGCTTCGGCTAAAACCGCCCTCAGGTTGGCTAGCACTTGCTTGCCCTGTCCGACAGTATCTTCGGCCTCGATTTTCCCCGATTCGGGATTCATGGGAAGCTGGCCCGAGACAAAAAGGTAATTGCCGTCGCTGACTGCCTGGGAATAAGGGCCTATGGCCTTTGGGGCTTTGCTTGTGCTTAATGAGCTGATCGTTGACATACTCCTCTCCTTAATTTAGACTCTTTCTTATGTGGAAAATTGTCGTTTTAGTTTTGCTTTTGTATTCCTGCGGGCCTCAAACGCTCGAAGACTATCGACGCGAAGGGCGTCAGTCGGTCCGCTCTTTGGCAAAAGAGCTCAGTTGCATTCAGACCCGACAAGATCTTATCACAGCCGGGCCCAAGATCAAGAAAAAATTCGACGAGTTGGTTGATTTGATGATTGCTTCGAGGGAATTTTATGAAAGATATCCCTCTGAAGAGATGATTCCTCTTGGAGAAGAGGATCGCGAGGCCAGCGATGAGCTTCGGCAAGAGATTGAAAGAATTGGACGCATTCAGGGAGCCGAGGCGCTTTTAGCCAAATATCAAGAAGAGGCGCTCGACCGGCTTCATCTTTTCGAGCTGCAGATCGAAGATCGTAAAATACGGAAAAAAGTCATTTCTTCTTGGTAACGATGTTGAGCAGTTTATTGGGGACGAAAATAACCCGGGCGATATCGTTTTGTTCAACATATTTACTGATGTTGGGGTTTTCCATGGCGCACTCCATGATGACATCTTCTGTTTGGTCTTTAGGCATTTCAAAACGGCCGCGAAGCTTGCCGTTGACTTGGACCACATAAGTGATCATCTCTTCAATAAGGTAGGCTTCCTCTACTTCGGGAAAAGGAGCATAGCTCAAGTCGCCTTCTCCGCCGAGTATCTCCCAGACCTCTTCGGCAAGGTGGGGGGCTAATGGATTTAAGGCATGCGTTGCCATGAGCAAAACGGTTTTCGGGTATGAGGGAAGTTTACTGAATTCGTTGACGAACTCCATGAGGCGTGCGATTGCCGTGTTAAAGGAAAGATGTTCAATATCGTGGCAAACCTGATTGATGAGTCGGTGGCCGAGTTTGTGCGCCTCGTCGGTGTCTTCTTCGGTCACTTTCTCTGAAACGGCAAGATCGTAAAAACGGGAGAGAAACCGGCGGCAGCCGCTAACAGCGTCGGTATTCCAGATCTTTTCCTTTTCCAATGGCCCCATAAACATTTCATACAGTCTAAGCGAATCCGCTCCAAATTCGCCGACTATTTCATCGGGGGTGACGCCGTTGAGCTTGGATTTCGACATTTTTTCTATTTGCGAGATCAGCTCTTCGCCTGTTTTTTTGTGCGTATACCCTTCTTTGCCCTGAACAACCTCTTCGGGTGGGACGTAGCCGCCTCCTTTCTTTTTGAAAGAGCGCGAAACAATCAGGCCTTGATTGCGGAGGGTTTGAAACGGCTCCCGCGTGTGGACATAGCCGCAGTCATAAAGGACTTTGTGCCAGAATCTGGCGTAGAGCAAATGGAGAACGCCATGTTCCACCCCTCCGACATACATATCGACAGGAAGCCAGTATTTTTCCGCTTCGGGACTCCACGCTTTTTCGTCATTTTGAGGGTCGGTAAACCGGAGGTAATACCAGCAGGAACCTGCCCATTGCGGCATGGTGTTGGTTTCGCGGACAGCTTTTTTTCCCGTTTTGGGGTCGATAATCTCAACCCAGTCCCTTTTTTTGGCCAGAGGGCTTTGACCGTCGCCTTTGGGTTTGAAATCATTGATTTCCGGCGGAGTCAGAGGAAGCTCATCGAGCTCGAGAACCCTTTTTGTGCCGTCTTCGAAGTGGAGTATGGGAAAGGGCTCGCCCCAATATCTTTGCCGGGAGAAGAGCCAGTCTCGTAATTTGTAATTGACGGCGTGCTCGCCCACCTTGTTTTTCTCGAGCCAGTCGGTCATCTTCTTGATGGCCGCCTGAACGCTCAGGCCGTTGATCGAAACCTTTGAGCTTGAGCTGTTGATGCATTTGCCGTTTCCGGCCCAGCACATCTTTCCATTCAGGACAGCGTCGCGCACTTCGTCGGCGTTCATTTCAATCGGTACAAGGTTTGGCTGCTTGTCGACGTCGGGATCGTAGACAGGGATGATCGTCAGGTCGTATTCGGTGGCGAATTCGAAATCGCGCTCGTCGTGCCCGGGAACGGACATGACGGCCCCGGTACCGTAGCCCATCAGCACGTAGTCGGCGATCCAGATCGGGATTTTTTGGTCGTTGACAGGATTAATCGCGTATGAGCCGGTGAAGACCCCGGTCTTTTCTTTGCTGAGCTCCGTTCTGTCCAGATCGCTTTTCTCCGCCGCTTTGTCCCGGTAAACTTCGACCACGCATTTTTG
>SLFE01000175.1 GCA_007124415.1 Waddliaceae bacterium
GCCAGGGCTGTGGAGAACCAGTGCTATGTGGTGCTCTCGGGCAATGTGGGGAATCTGCCGATGGTCGAGAGCATGGACATCCAGTATGGGCAAAGCTGCATTCTGACTCCCTGCGACTTTGCCTTCTCGCGCGACGGCATCGCCGCCGACAGCACGCCGAATGTCGAGACGGTCATTTTTGCCGACTTAAGGCTTGGCAGTCTTTATGAGTCGCGCATGTCGGGAAGCGTCATCAACTTGAGCGACCGCCGCCACGACCTGTTTAGCGTCGTATGGCATAAGAGGGGCTAAACGTGGCTTTTTTCCTGAGTGATCAGTTTATTCAAATGCTTCTGCTTGCAGTGAGTGACAATCTCTTCTCTGAGCACCTTGGTCTGTTCTCTGTCGCTGTCGACATCTTCAAGCATCGATAGGTAAATTTTCGCCTGATCTATGTTTCCTATCTTGAGGTAATATTCCCCAAATATGAAATAAAAAGCCATGACTTCGCTTATATGAAAAACATCCCTTTCAGGATATAGCTGCTTTAATGTGTAACAGTTTTTAAATAAACCGGGGACCTTCTCATAATCGCCGCGACGCAGCAAATAGGCGGCGTATTCAACCTGAGCGAACAGATAGTCGGGAAAAAGTTCGAGAGTTTTTAAAAGAATTTCATGGGCTTCAAAATTCTTTCCCAATATGCGGTAACACGCATAAAGGTAATTGTAGGGCGCAGGATCATCGGGATATTTTTCTATCATCTCGAAAAGAGGCTCTATGCAGGATTGGGGCTCTGTTTTCATTTTCCAGAATGTAGTTTCCATAAATTCCCGATCTTCTTCCGTTCGAAGAGGGGTATCGATTGCATCCCAGCTTATCTTGAAGTTTTCTAATCGAACTTTCATTTGGCCTTCAGGCTTTGAATTGAGGCAGCATTTTTTGAATTTATTGCCGCTGCCGCAAGGGCAAGGATCATTTCGCCCGATCCGGGGCATGGCCGGTTCGTCCGTGGGTTGAAATTCACTTTCATCGATACTTCTTAGTTTTTTGAGTACTTCTAACATCGTTTGAGAGGCTTTTTCCTTACAAATCTTCTCTTGCCTCTTTTGCTCTTCGTCGGAAATGATCACAAAAGGTGCGTGTTTGTACTTTTTGTGTTGGCTTCCAAAGCACTCTTCTATACCTTTGTTGAAATCGATTAGGACAGAATCAATATCGATGTATTGAGTATCAATTAAATCCATGCCGTACACCTCTTTGATCTCTTCCAAACACTCTCCCGGCCACAGTTTGGAAGCGGCGTTAACCCACTTGGCTAAATGCTCCTCGGATGCCATATGACCTTTGATGACGTCGTTGAAATGATTTTGGAAAAACAAGACGACGCGCTCGCGCGGGACCTGATCATCGAAGACCATGGATGCCGTAGCTTGCAAAAGGGCGGGAACATGCTCATCGAATTCGGGTTGCCGGATCCTTTTTTCGATCTCATCCCATTTTCCGTGCGCGGTAGCGACTAATAGACGAGGCCAGTCTTCATGCAGAAAATATTCTCCGAATAAGTCATCAAAATCAATTGGGTCAACATCGGCTAAAGCGAGAAGCCAGGGAAAAGCCGACGGCTCTTTTAAATGCCCCAAAATCAGCATTGTATCCAGAAGGGTTTCCGGATTATCCAACGTTTTGCCATGCCTGATCTTCTCGATTCCGTCTTTAAGAGTTTCGACAAGGTCGGCGCGCCTATCATCGGACATGCCGGTGATGTCTTCATATTCAGATTGGGAAGTTTCATATACGGATGCAAAGGGGTGATAACCGCTTCCATTGCCCATGTCTTCGGTGATGCTGCTGTCTAATTCATTCATTTATACTTGTCTCCACTTTTGAAATGTAATAATTTAGCATGTAATAGGCTATCTATGGAACAAAAAAGCAGAATCTGACATATTTTTCTTGAATGATCGCGTCATATCGGCTATTTGATGATTGAAGAGGAGTTTTTATGATTTCGTTTTGGTTGTTTTTAATCGCGGTCATTTTAGCTGTGATTAATATTTTTGTGAGAGGCATCAGGGGCCCGCGCATCGCGGCAACCTTTTTGACCTATCTGATTTTCTTTAATATTGGCGTGATGGGGCTGCTGGCTTTTTACGCTCATCTTTTTATGGCTGATGAAACGGCGCAACGCATCGGATGGGCGGCCGGCAGCCCGTTTCAATCCGAGATCGGCATGGCCAACCTCTCTTATGGCGTTTTAGGCGTGCTGGCGATGTGGCTGAGGGGAAGATTCTGGGTGGCGACGATTTTGGGCTACAGCATCTTGCTTTTCGGCGCTTTCGTCGTTCATATGATGCAGTGGGCGCAAGGAGATGTCGCGCCCTTGAATGTCGGGATATTCGTTTGGTTCAACGATCTTTTCGTTCCCATTGTTCTTCTATCCCTGCTCGGTTATGCCTGGGTTTCGAAGGGAAATGCCGAATTAATAGGTTAGTGTGCAAGCCTAATCACCATTTTCGAATCGGCAGTTGTGTTAGGAGGGCTAATTTCCTCGCCGTCTAGCAATCTTTTGATAGCCTCAAACGATTCTTTTTGAGGTTTAGTATCAAGCAGGGATCCATAGAAATCAGACCTCGGTTTTGATGAATAAATGAATTCGTACTTGCCTAAACAGTGAGTAAGAAGTTCGATTCGCTCTTCTACCTTTGAAACAGGAGACTCCTTATTTACAGGATAAGTAACGATTAGCCTGAGTGCGATGAAATAAATTTTCGTGACTGGGTCTTTAAAACTGCCGCGGACCGCGGGATGTCCTTTAAGATCTAAAAAATTTATTGATTTGATCGATTTTGTTTGCGGAAACGTAATATGTGGCAACGTTGCGATGGTCAGTGGATTTATCACATCAGCTGCATCTCCGAATTTATGATGACACTTGGCCTGAGTGTTCTTTCCGAGCTCTGATAACTTCATCTTCTGCATGGAACCCGGATTTGCTGCTGTAGCTGTTGGCGATGTCATATAACCTCCTATGAATCATTTAATTCATTAAAAGTTAAAGAGTATACGTCAGGTAGATTTTTTTATCAATACCAACTTTTTTGGTTATATCGCCAAATTATTTGATCAATAGGCAAGCGGGATCATCAGGTTGAATCCTGTTAGGATGACGATCAGACCTGTTAGGGCAATGGCCGCTCCGGTTTTGGCCATGTCGCGTGTTGTGATCATCCCTGTCGAGTAAACGATGGCGTTGGGGGGCGTTGAGACGGGCAGAAGCATCGCCAGCGAACAGGAGAGGGCGACGGCGATGGC
>SLFE01000280.1 GCA_007124415.1 Waddliaceae bacterium
AGCCGAAGGCAAGAATGCCCGGGCGTGGTAAAAATTCTCAAGGTAAGTTTGTAAAAAGCCAACAGCGCAGTTTTCAGGAAATTTTCAAAGGCTTGGGGAAAGTGTTGGCAGTTTCTATGAAAAAGGGAGCGCTGGCGGCAAGGTTTGCCGCAAAAAATCTCCTAAAGGGCGGACATGCTGCCGGCCGGTATTTCCTTAAACCTGCCGCCAAATTAATATCGAAAGGGTTGATCAAATCCTACATTGTCCTTCGCGACCGGTTTAACGCCTTACCCAAGGCCTTCGAGAAGTTTTCAAGCCAGTTTAAGTCAAGATATGAAAAGACCCGCGTCAAAACGGCCGAGAAGTTTGAGAGCGCAGCCAAGGAAATACGTGAACTTGCCAAGCCGGTTAAAAAGTGGCTTACAGATAAATTTGAAAATTTTGCCGAGAAACAGGGGTGGGCCAAAGAAGCTTTGGGGCAAAATGTGCAGGCGCTCGTCCACGTCGCTAATGTTATGATCAATCTCATGGCTTATTCTACAATTCCTTTCGCTTTTGGGCTCAAGCAGGGGCGCAAGGGGGAGAAATTCTTAAAAAAGGGGCTTAAAAAGCTTAAGGGCGCTTTTAATAAAGTCAAAGGCGGTTTCCAGAGGGGAAAAAAGTGGCTTAAGAGAAAAATGAAGCAAGGTTATGTTTACTTTCAAGCGGCGGTCGAGACCTGCGTCTTCGCCGTTGAGCGGATATGGCTTTTGTTTATTAGAAAAGTCATTGCATTTTTGAAAAAGCTTATGAGGTGGGCGGCGGCTTCATTACGGCTTTTTCCAAAACGGATCAAATCCTTAGTCATCCGCTTAAGACGCCTCATTGCAATATCCAATGAGCGATAATCCCAACAGATAATAAGGCTGCTGTTTCGGTTCTAAGAATATTCGGATTTAATTTCACTCCTTTCACGCCTAATCTTTCCAATTGCTTCATTTCCGAATTGGTAAATCCGCTTTCAGGTCCCACGCAAAATCCCGCTTTCTTATTCGGAACCCAGGCCTCTTGGAATAAAGGGGCCGATTTGCTGATATCACCATAATAAAATGGAAAAGGAGGTGTTTCCCATTTTTGAAGGATAGGTTTTACCTGAATTTCCGGAAGCCATAACCGCCCGCACTGCTTCAATGCGGAAACGGCTAACGTTTCTGCGCGCTTGAGCCGGTGTGGTGAAATCTTTTGCTTTTCACTTTTAATTCCCGGAAAGAACCAGAACTCAGTGACACCGAGTTCGGTCCCTTTTTCGATGATAAAATCAATTTTTTGGGAACGTGGGATCGCTTGTGCGAGCAGGATGCTGCAATCAGGTTTTTCATGATGCTCTGTTTTTGTCACTTTTAATGCGGCCTGTTTTTTCTTGATCTCGGTGACAAGAGCCTTGGCAAGGTCGCCCCGGCCATTAATCAACTCGACAACATCGCCCACTTTGGCTCTCATGACATTGGCCAGGTGGTGGTATTCCTTCTCTAGCATTTCGACAGTGCCGCCGGCCTTCAACTCTCCGCTGACGAAAAAACGGTCAATCATAAATTTTCCTATTTTTCCCTGACGACAATGCTGTTGTTCTCATAGGAAATATTGAGTTCTAGCCGCTGGTGCCTGCTTTTATAAAGCCTGATTTTCTGCATGAAATTACGGAAGCGATTGCGCCAATTTTCTATCTTTTGCTGGTCTGGATGATGATCATCAGGAGTATTTTCCCGATACTGTTTACTTAAAAATGCCACATAACGGTTTTCCAGGATTTGCGGTTGAATAAACTCAACATTCCATTTCAGGTTTTTTCCGTTTTCGAGCGGGTCGGCAATGATGGTGATCTGCATGTAATCTTTAACAATTTGCATAAAAAGCTGACTCACCTCATAGGCGTGCAGCCTCATATTGAGGAATGGTATGCCTTCTTTGGTATCGACAAGGTTATTCGCGGCAAGGCGAAAGCTCTCTGGATTGACCTGGTCGAGGTTTTCCGTTGGATAGTAGACTTGAATGGGAATCGGGGATTCAAGAGGAATGAACTGCTTGCTGAGAAGTTCGATCCACATGTTCTCTGCGTTGGGATCGTTGATTGGCTGAAGCGGCGGGCTCATAAAGTGTATATAGACCATTTTCCAACTGTCCGGGACTTGGAAATTGATAACGTCATCGGAAAATGTGCCTGTTTCGGGAGGGGTGAGCTGCTCGAGATTTTCCGGTGAAATATCGTTGAGGTTGAATACCAGGTCAATTCCCTCCAGTTTCAGCTTTTCCACCTGTTCTTCGGGGCCGCTGACTGTTTGCGAAAGCCTCTCCGGCCAGATTCCGAGAAACATATAGGAGCGGGGAAGATTGCCCAGTGGCTGCCCCACTCTAACAGGCACTTCGGTTGTGAGAAATTTGCTCAATTTGATGATGAATTCTTGAGACGCTACGCTTTTGATGTTTTTGGAAAGATCGATATTGGGATTTAAGCTGATGATGTTTTTTTTGCTGATTTGGACGAGCCATTCATTTGGAGCGGCTTCGGCGTCAAGGATCACCTCTATATCGCCGGGCTCGATGCTTTCAATCACTTTTTTTGTTCCTGTTAAAGTCAGGGTTGTCCGTCTTTTGAGGATGCCGTTTGGAAGCAGTCCTTCTATGGTTTTATTTGGTCGAAGATTGGTGATCCGTATCGGAACGCCGACAAGAACTTTAGTTTCGATAATCGATTGATTGACAAACCACCAAGCGACAATAGCAATGACAATAGCGATGAGTTTTTGCTTCCAGTGATTTGATAAGTAATGCGATAGGGATTTATTCACTTTTAAACCACCGTTTGATGCGTTCAAATAAATTGAAAGGTTTATCGAATTTCATTTGAGGAGGATTGAATATGCTTCCTAAAATCCCTTTGAAACGGTCCATCTTCACACCTCGGGTCATGATCCCGTCCCGTGCGATGGCGACCCTGCCGGTCTCCTCGGATACAACGATGACAAGGGCGTCTGAGAGCTGGCTGATTCCTAAGGCGGCGCGGTGGCGGGTGCCCATCGATTTTGAAAGCTGCGAGGTGTCGTCGGAAAGGGGGAGGATTGTAGAAGCCGAAATGATCTTCATTCCGCTGATGATCACGGCTCCGTCGTGAAGGGGAGTCGTAGGTGAAAATATTGTTTCGAGCAGCTCCGGGGAAAAATTGGCGTTGACAACAACCGATTTTTTGGCCCACTCATCAAGCGAATCTTGATTTTCAAGCAAGACGATGGCCCCCATTTTTTTTTTTTTTTTTTGATAAATG
>SLFE01000058.1 GCA_007124415.1 Waddliaceae bacterium
AAGAGGATGTCGTGTCCTGTGATGAGGACGGAGTTGGGATAGAATTTTTTCAGTTCCGGTGTATCTTCCGGCCAGCCGAGCGTGGCGAAGGGCCAAAGGGCGGAGGAGAACCAGGTATCCAGAACGTCGGGGTCCTGCGTCCAGTTGTCGGGGTTGGCTTCAACTTCCGGAGGGACGCCGTCTCCATCGTGGCAGATCATGTCTGTCGGATCGTTTTTGTTGTACCATATGGGGATTTGGTGGCCCCACCAAAGCTGGCGGCTGATGCACCAGTCGCGCAGGTTGTTGATCCAGTGAAAGTAGACGCTCTCCCAATTTTTGGGAATGATGTTCACTTTTTGCTCGGCGACGGCCTGTTTCAGTATTTCACCGAATTTGTCCATACGGACAAACCATTGCTTGGACATGTAAGGCTCGATCGTCGCTTTCGATCGGTACGAGACGCCTACGCGGTTTGTGTGAGGGTCGATTTTTTCGAGAAAGTCTTGCTCTTTCAAATGCTTCACGACAGCTTGGCGGGCCTCTTCCATCGTGAGGTCCTGAAACTCGCCGCCATTTTCATTGACCCGTCCGTCGGGCGTCATGATATTGATGAAGGGGAGGTTGTGGTCGAGGCCGATTTGGTAGTCATTGGGATCGTGTGCGGGTGTGATTTTGACGCACCCCGTTCCGAATTCGGGGTCGACCCGGCGGTCTTCGATGATGGGAATTTCCCTTTGCGTCAGGGGAAGCATGATCGTTTTTCCGATGATGTCTTTGTAGCGCTCGTCTTTGGGATTGACGGCGACCGCGGTGTCGCCGAGCATAGTCTCGGGGCGGGTGGTGGCGATTTGAATGGATCCTGATCCGTCTGCCAGGGGATATCTGATGGTCCAAAGGAAGGATTGACGCTCTTCATATTCAACTTCGTCGTCGGCAATGGCCGTTTGCGTGACTGGATCCCAGTTGACCAAATAGTCGCCGCGGTAGATCAGTCCTGCGTCATAAAGTTTTTTGAATGTTTTTCTGACGGCGCGGTTATTGCCTTTGTCCATGGTGAAGCGCTGGCGCGACCAGTCGCAGGAGCAGCCCATTTTTTTCAATTGGTTGACAATCCGTTTTTCATAATCGTCTTTCCACTGCCAGACATAATCGAGGAATTCTTCGCGTGAGTAGTCGGTTCTTTTCTTGCCTTCGTGTTTGATTAAGTGGCGTTCGACGACAGTCTGTGTTGAGATGCCCGCATGGTCTGTGCCGGGAATCCAAAGGGCCTCGTACCCCGACATGCGCTTCCATCGGATCATGATGTCTTGCAACGTGTTGACCAGGGCGTGACCCATGTGGAGCGCGCCGGTGACGTTGGGCGGGGGAATGACGATGCAGTATGGGGGTTTTTCGGATAAAGGATCGGCTTTGAAAAAATGATTATTTTCCCAAAACTCCCACCATTTTGTGTCGGTTTCTTTCGCGTCGTATGTTTTAGAAATTTCTTTACCCATTTTCCCTCTATAAAACGTCAATTATAGTGGGAGAATCAATTTTTGGCTAATCGTCTTTTATCCCCAGTTGCGATTTTACTATTTTAGTGAATAGGTTATAGGCAGCCGGGAGTCCGTGGTTGACCGCTAGATTGGAGGCTTGGGTGATGCAGGTGATTTGCATAGCATCTTCCAAGGTCAATGGGCTGCCGATCGCATACCCCAATCCACAAGCTGCCGCGGCAAAGGATGAGAGTATGGCGGTGGAGGCGGCCGCATCAATAGCAAATAGGCCTATAGAATGGTCTACGGGAAGCCGGTTTTTAATGAAATTGCGCAACCCTTCGAAGTCTTCCATTAAAAGGGTGTGGAGGACGGTGCCTCCTCCGGAGTAGATTCCTGTTCCGATCGGGGTTAGGTTGGTCATCGTTCGACCAAACAAGTACCCGATATTTTGACCTGTCCAGACAGAAGCGTATCCGATAGCTCCGGCGGCCGTCCCCTCCGCTGCTGAAATCCAGTATCCGGGTATAAAATCATTTGATTGTTTTTCCATGTTCTTAGTCCTCAACAAAAATTTGACAAATAACACTTATTACAGCATCAATAATTAATTCTCAACAACGTAATGAAATGGAGGATAGCTTATGAATTCGATTGTTGAAGCGGGAAGCGAAGGAAGGCAGGAAAGTAAAGAACTTTCAATAACCTGCAAATGCCTCCTTATGGTGCCTGTCGTCAATAGCATTGGGCTTGCGTTGATAAAACGGAATTTACGAAAAGAAAACACAGATGAAATGCCAAAGCAAATTCATCGTATCTCTAATATGGCGGCCGAGTTGAACCAGTTGGGAACGGCTCTGCTCTTGGTTGCCGCTTTAGCGGCTGCGGTCTTTCATGACCTTTCAAGGTATGAAGCTTGCGCCTTGGGATTTGTCGCCCTGGCCTCGTTTGTCAATTTGATGCACATTGAAAAATCCGGCTACTCCGATTTTATCAATGACATTTGCACCTTTTAATCCCTGATTGTGACCCTAATCAAAAGGGCAGGAAAAATTCCTGCCCTTTAAAACATCGCGTATTGAAGTTTAGCTTTATTGTTGGATCGCCTCAGCTGCTTCGCTAATGACATAATTGAGAGCGGCAATCTTGGCTACTGTGACCGCGGAGAGCGTCGCTCCAGTTAAAAGGGGCGTTGCGAAAACAGCGGCTGCTCCAACTCCGGCGTAAATTAAAGCTCGGCAAGTATGGCGTGCCCAAAAGTTGTTGTTGACTTTGGATATGGCGCTTTGAAGGAAATTTCTAGCGCTTTCGTTGGGTGTTTTTTCGCTCAATTGGTTTCCGACTGCTTTAAGTGTCAATCGGGCTACTTCAAAACCAACAGCAAGCCCGCCCGCAATGAAGCCGATGCAAACCGAAGGTCCGAAGGCTACGCTTCTGCCAAGCCATGTTGAGGCTTGATTGAGGCCGAAGTTAACGGCTGCAGTGCCGCCCCCTGCAATTACGGCGCGCTTGACGGTTCCTAAACCATTCGGAATAAGTCCGCCAGCACTCTGTGCTACTTTTTTTGGTGTACTTGCTTCTGGGATTTCTGCTGGTGTGGCATTTGTGTTTACTGGTGCACTCATATTTTCCTCCAATTTTTGAAGTTGTTGACTTCAGTTAATGACACGTCAATGTCGTAGTAATGCGAAATTCTCACAAAACGCGGTATTTTTGGCAACAAATTTTTTTTTGGGGGGCCGGTTGGTATGGAATCTGCTTATAGCTAAAGAGGAGCGGGAAATGTTCCTCATTTTAATTAGATAATA
>SLFE01000201.1 GCA_007124415.1 Waddliaceae bacterium
CCTAAATGGCTGGCCAAAGAAGGAGCCTGGGCCGAAGAGCATCTGCCCTTCTTCAGCGACGATTTCGTCCAGCCTTGGATGATCGACATGGCAGACGACCACTACGCCCTCGACATCACAAGAGCCAAGGAGGTTCTGGGGTGGACGCCCAAGCACTTTATTAAAGACTCACTTCCCGTCATGCTCGAGCCCCTCAAGCACGACCCGGCCAACTGGTACAAAGAAAACGGCCTGATCATGTCCAAACACCTTAAAAAACACATCGAGGCCCATGCAAAATAATGCCAACGACAAAACCGTGTGGACCCATTACGCCATCATTATACTGGGTCTTTGGCTGATCGCCTGCACCTTTTCATTCACGCAGAACAGCTACCCGATAGCCGTGAGCGATTTAGCCGCCGGCGTGCTGCTGATCGGGCTCGGCCTGTATGACATGAAAACTCAAAAAGTCTGGCCAAGGTGGGCTTTGGCAGTTGTCGCCGTTTGGCTGCAGTTCGCCCCGCTCGCGTTTTGGGCCCCCGAGGCCGTCACGTATTTAAACGACACCTTGGTGGGCGCGCTTGTGATCGCCCTTGCCGTAATCATCCCTAAAGATCCGATTGAGGAGGCTGTCGGCGGAGCGGCCATTCCCGAGGGGTGGTCGTACAATCCTTCTGCATGGCCCCAGCGCATACCCATCGCTTTCCTGGGATTTTTAGCCTGGATGTTTGCAAGGTACATGGCCAGCTATCAGCTCGGCTATCTAGACAATGTGTACGACCCTGTTTTCGGCGACGGAACGCGCGATGTGATCACATCGGCAGTATCCAAGGACTTTCCCGTAGCCGACGCCGGCCTCGGCGCCATGGCCTACACCATCGAAACGCTTATGGCCGCCCACGGAGGCGTCAGGCGATGGCACACCATTCCCTGGTTCGTTGTCCTTTTCGCCATTCTGGTCGTCCCTCTCGGATTTACCAGCATCGTCTTGATCATGCTTCAGCCGATCATGGTCGGGCACTGGTGCTTCTGGTGCCTTCTCACCGCCGTTTGCATGCTGTTTATGATTGCCCTTGCCATCGATGAAGTGGTTGCCGTCCTCCACTTTCTCCACCAGGCCAAAAAGAAGGGAAATTTATCAAAAGTCTTTTGGCGCGGCGGCGACGCTCCCGGCGAGGAAGAAGACAAACGATCGCCTTCCGCCGCTTCCCGTGAAATGATCCCGTCGATGACCTGGGGGATCAGCTTTCCCTGGCACCTTTGGATTACCGCCGCTTTGGGACTTTGGCTGATGTTCAGCCCCCACCTTCTCGAAGAAAAAGAACTTGTCTCCGATCTCGACCACATCATGGGAGCCTTGATTGTCGCAGTTTCCATTATATCCATGGCAGAAGTGGTCAGAGCCTTGCGGTTCATCAATTTTTTATTCGGCATCATTGTCCTGGCAATGCTCTTTTTTACCGTAGGGGCTGGACTGATAAGTCACATTATTGTAGGGTTGGCGTTGATTGCGTTAACCATTCCGCGCGGAAAGATTAAAGAAAAGTACGGAGCGTGGGAAAAATACATTGTGTGAAGGCCTATGGACCCTGTAAAACCTTTGGACCTTTTTAATGAATTCTACTCCCTGGCAAGCCCTCTCTACCCCAAACTAGAAGAGCAGGACTTTAAGGAGATATTAAATCTTTTTCAGCGCACTCTCGACAAAGAAAGCGGCGCCGATCTGATCGACCTGACCAGAATGGATACGGGTTTGAAAAGAACATTCTTTGCCTCCCCTTTGCAAAAGAAACTCTACCTCTCCCTCAAAACAAAAGACATTATCTGGATCAACAAGGGTTTATCCTCGATCCGCTCCCACCCCGAACTTTCCAAAATTTTCGGATTTTTTACCCGCATCGGACTTAAATATTCAAAAGAAACGAAGAAGCATTTCAAGCCGCTTCTCTGTTTCGAATTCACAGACACCCTCAAAACCACATTAGTCGCAAAAATTTCGCGTCATGCTCCCGTACAGGAAGATATAGAACGGGAGATGAGCCACCGTTGGGATTACAATAAACTTTCAGTTCCGGCCCTTTACCACTCCCATTACTATCGGGACAGCAAGCATATTGAGATCAGCCAACTCATGCTTGATGATTTATTCAATATTATAAATGAAGGTAAAATGCAGATAACGCGGTTTGACAAGTGGAAAATTCTCTATCAGATTGCCGAAGTCCTAACAGTGATCCACGAAGATATGAAGATCCATGGGGACGTGAAAACCGAAAACATCTTCATTTGCATCAAGGGAGTCAATGTCGTCGCCAAGCTTGGCGATTTTGAGCACTGCCGCGAGCTTCAGGAATTGAAAATCGAGAACGGCATAGGGGGGACTTTTTGTTATTCCCCACCCGAAGTTTTTGAAAAATTTTTCGTCGCCAACACCGATAATCAACAGTTTATCCATTTTGACGCTTTAGACATTTGGTCATTCGGCTGGGTTATCTACCGCATGCTCTATGACGACGAGCCTGAGTGGTTAGAGGACATCGAAAACTATCTTGCCAGCTATAAAGAGTGGACGTGCAAGGAAGACGAGTCGAAAGAAAGGTTGAATGAGGCGTACGAACAATACAGAACAAACATGGAAGCGCACATAAACAGCATGGAAGAGCCGCCGAAAAGCGATGTCATGAGATATCTCCTTTGGCGCTGCTGGAAGCTCGACCCCAAAGAAAGAATTACCGCCAAAGAAATTACCACATTCTTAAGTCGCCACGTCTAAATTCAAAAAGTCCGGCTACACCGCGCACGGCTTTTCTACCATAGAAGAGTAAAGTTCCGAACATCTTAACAGTTCTTCATGCTTTCCGGAAGCGACGATTCTCCCCTGATCGAGAACGTATATCCTGTCAAAATTCTTGATTGTCGACAACCTGTGCGCAATGGCCACGACAGTTTTTTGTCCCATCATCTCCCGAATCGACTCGGTAATGACCATTTCAGACAATGTGTCCAAGGATGCAGTCGCCTCATCGAAGATGACGATCTCCGGCTGCTGGTAGAGCGCCCTGGCGATGCCGATTCGCTGCCGCTGCCCGCCGGACAGCTTCACCCCCTGATCACCCACAACGGTATTAACCCCATCGGGCAAAGACTCGATAAATTCCTTCAAATGGCAAATTTTAATTGTTTCGGCCAATTTTTCTTCGTCTGGCTTATCCTCGCCAAAGGCAATATTGGCCGCGATTGTATCGTTTAGCAAAAAAATTGACTGGGGAACATAGCCAATAC
>SLFE01000077.1 GCA_007124415.1 Waddliaceae bacterium
CCCTTTGGAGCGGCCCCGAGGTGCATACGGGTGGCGTACGAGTCTTTCGCCGCCGCTTTTCCCGTACTGCCTCTTTGGCTCTTTGGCATTTTTTATTCCGTCCTTGTTTACTTCTCCATTGTCCGTAAAAACAGGATGATCGAGGTGCTCGGCTATTTTCTGACTCCCGCTTTGTTGATCTCCCTGGCAGTTCTTTGGATTTCCGGGATGGCGGGATCCGAGGCGCCAGCCCCCACAGATCATACAACACTTGACGTGTTTCATAGCGGCCTCGCCCACGGCTATGAGACGATGGACCTGATTGCCTCTTTCTTCTTTTCGCTCTCGATCATCGCCGTGATCCAGGCCGAGAAAAAGCCGGTGGCGCAGTCGATGAAAAAAGCGCTCTTGTCCGGCTTTATCGGGATGTCGGTTCTGGCGTTTGTTTATGTCGCCCTGATTTGGATGTCCTCCCGCAATGCCGCGCTTCTCGCCCCTCTTGCCAAAGACCAGCTTCTCCCCTTTATTTCCATGCAGTTTTTAGGGCCGACGCTGAGCTTGATCCCCGTCGGAGTGGTTTTCCTCGCCTGCATGACGACATCGGTGGCGATGCTTTCGGTGTTTTCCGACTTTGTCAAAGAAAACTACTTCACATGGGACAAAAGCTCCAAGGTTTCGGTTTTTTCAGGCGTTGCGCTGACCTATTTTCTCTCGCTTATCACTTTCGACGGCCTGATGGTCGTCACAACCCCTATTCTCGAGATCAGCTGCCCCCTTCTGATCCTTCTGGCGGTCTACAACCTCGCGAAAAAGTTTTTTTTCACCGCTTCCAAAGAGATCGAACCTGTAGTCAAGTGACAATATGAATGACATTGTTCTTCCCGCAATCGGGGATGGAGAGGATAAAAGCTCGCCACTTAAAAACCGTATCAGAAAAAACTACCGCCACCTTAGGAAATGGGCCAGGCGGACAGAAACCGACTGCTTTCGGGTGTATGACCGCGATATCAAGGAATATCCTCTGGCCATCGACTTTTACGCCGGCCGCTTTTCCGTGCAATACTTTTCCTCGAGCCGCGAAGAGGCCGAAGCGCCTCCCGAACTGGTCGAAGAGGTGGACGGCATCCTCGGCGCCATTTTCCAAATCGGCCCCGACATGATCTACTGGCGCTCGCGCATCAGGCGCAGAAAAATGGAGCAGTACGAAAAAAAGGGGGAGCGCAAAGAGTTTTTCACCGTTCGGGAATACGGCGCGGCTTTCAAGGTCAATCTTCAGGACTATCTGGATACGGGGTTGTTTCTCGACCACCGCGAAACCCGCCGCATGGTTGCATCGCTTTCAAAAGGAAAGCGCGTTTTAAACCTCTTTGCCTATACCTGTTCATTCAGCATCCACGCCGCCTTGGCCGGCGCCGCTTTCACAAAAAGCGTTGACCTTTCCAATACCTATACCGAGTGGGGAAGGGAAAACTTCCTCCTCAATGCGCTCCCTTTGGAAAACAACCCAATTGTCCGGGCTGACTGCCTGAAATTTTTAGAAAAAGAAGCCTCGTCCCGATACGACGTGATCATCATCGACCCCCCGACCATTTCCCGCTCGAAAAAAATGGAGGATATGTTTGACATTCAGAAGGACTACCCTTTCCTGATCGAACAATCCCTCAAGCTCCTTTCGGAAAACGGCGTGATTTTCTTCAGCACCAATTCCCGAAAATTTGCGCTCGACACCTCTCTTTTTCCTGGCTGCCAATTCAGGGATATTTCCGAGAAGACAATCCCCATTGATTTTCACCAAAAGAAAATTCACCGTTGCTGGACGATCACGCAGTGAGATTACAATAAACATAAGGGTGGCTGAAAAAGGCATGTCAACCCCGGTAAGACTAAAAATTAAGGTGAATTATGAGTCAGGAAGGAAATCAGAAACAGAAGCATCTGATATCAGTCATTGGTCATGTTCTCAAGTTCCATGATATTAAAAACCTTAGGGCGGTAGAAGGATATTGGAGTCATGATCTTCATACAATGCACTTAAATTATTATCATCATGGCTTGTTAGATGACGAACTTTTGGATTCATTAAACGACCTAGGTGCAGAGATTCTAGCCCAATATCATTCTGAAATGATTTATGATCAACCAATACGTGTAGATTATGATAGAGAATTGCCATCAAGCCCAGACTTAGTGTTTCCAGAAAGAAAAAAGGATGAACATTAAGAAATGACGACATAAGAGTGGCGGAGTCTGCTTTAAAAATGGAGCTCAAGCGACTGATTGTGACCTTAATTTGCGGTCCAAAGACTAAAAAGATCCCAAAAGGACTACTCTTTCATGATCGAACAATCCCTCAGGCTCCTTTCGGAAAAACGGCGTGATTTTCTTCAGCACCAATTCCCGAAAATTTGCGCTCGACACCTCTCTCTTTCCTGGCTGCCAATTCAGGGATATTTCCGAGAAGACAATCCCCATTGATTTTCATCAAAAGAAAATTCACCGCTGCTGGACGATCACGCAGTGAGATTAAAATAAACATATTGTAATCCCAATCCGTGGTCCAAAGAGCCACTTGCAAAATTCCAGCGAAACTGATTTTTGCAAGTGGCTCTATAAGGAAATATATCAGATTTATTTCCCTTTGCAAAAGGAAATAATTGCATGATTGTTTCCTTTTGGAGAGGGAAATAAAGAAATACAGCTTTTTAAAAATTTTGGAAGATGTTAACATTCAACCATGAACGCTAAATGCCTGACAATCCCGTTTTCGGATCAAAGCCGCAAGAACCCTCCTTCTGCGGTCGCAGGTATTTCTATTTCAACAAAATCTTGGCAACTTTCCTCTAATCGGGCTAATCGCTGGTGGCGATAGTCTCCGTTTAACCATTTTTTTTCAAAAAATTAATTAGAGAGAAATTGTCACATGCCCAATCAGATACTTACAAAACATAAATTTATCCCAAGCAAAGGCACCCTAATGCCTTTTTCCCGGATCTCTTTTTATTGGTGGCGATAGCCGCTGTCATTCCATAAAGGAGACCCCTTCCTTTAGGGAGGGGTTTTTCAAATCCTTTGTTCAGGGAGGGGTGCAATCCCCTCCCTAAAAAATAATCCTCGTCCTTAAGGGCGAGGTTGAATTAGTTTTATCAATTTCAAATTTTAGGAGAACCATATGTATAAGTATATTTTGATTATTCTTTTGCTGGCAGCCTTGGCCGGATGCCGCGACAGCCGCGAGGCGGCTGAATACCGCGTCGCCATTTTGACTCC
>SLFE01000207.1 GCA_007124415.1 Waddliaceae bacterium
GAGTATTGAATATTGCGAAGAATCATGTTTTTTTCCGATGAAGCTGTTTGATAAAAAGCGCCGTCGTCAGCTTTGAATAAGTTCGATGCTGCATCGCACAAATCGACAGCCCATTGTAACCACTTGGATCCAAGATCCGCTTCAAATAAAGTGATGCAGGCTCGGATTATATAAGCATAATCGTCAAAGATTGCCGCATGACCTGCTTCGCCATCTATCCATGTGCGGAGAAGCATGCCATTTTTCCATAAATTGTCTTTGACAAAAAGCGCCCCTTTTTCAGCGGATTCAAGATAGTCTTTCCGGTCGAGGGTCATTCCGGCAAGGGCTAGGGAGTGAATCATCATTCCATTCCATGATGTGATGATTTTAGTATCTTTAAAGGGGCGGGGGGCGGTTTCCCTGATTTTCCAAAGAGTCGCTCTTAGATTCTGCAGCTTTTCCTTTAATTCTTTAGGATCGAGATTCTTCTTTGCGGCATATTCATCCAAAGGAACAGTTATATTCAATATGTTGCGTCCATTGAAGTTGCCGGAAGGAGTGATATTATAAAATTCGCAAAAAAGCTCCGAGTCTTCTCCCAAATATTGGATTATATCCTGATAAAGCCAGGTATAAAACAAACCTTCCTGACCGCAGGATTCGGAGTCTTCGGCTGAATAGAAGCCTCCGGCGGAATGGGTCATATCCTTAAGAACATATTCCAGGGTTTGCGTGGCTATGTCTTTATAACTCCCTTTTCCAGTGAGCTGCCAAGCTGTTGCGTAGGCTTCCGATAAAATGGCATTGTCGCAAAGCATTTTTTCGAAATGAGGCACGAGCCATTTTTCATCGATTGAATATCTTGAAAATCCCCCTCCAATATGGTCGTAAATGCCTCCTTGAGCCATCAGTTGAAGAGTTTTTTCCGCAAGGTATAAAGCGCGGCCGTCTTCAGAATAGGCTGAATATTTTTGAAGAAACAGCTGCTGGTAGCCTATAGGGAATTTGGGGCTGCCTTTAATGCCGCCGTAAACCGGATCTGCTATTCTAAATAAAAGTTCTGCTGTTTCCTCTATCAGGGATTGTCTGGGTAAATCTTTGCCTTGCGACACTTTGTTCTGCTCTAAGGCATCGACAATCGCTATAGACTGAGCCTCGACTTTTTCCCTTTCTTCGCTGTTCCACAGTTCCTTAATGCGCATCACAAGCTCCCTCATTCCAATGAGTCCGTGCCTGGATTCCGGAGGGAGATAAGTTGCGGCAAATATCGGTTTGAGTTCGGGGGTGAGAATGAGATTGAGAGGCCAGCCGGCAGCGCCGGCCATCAAAGCCTGCGCCATTTCCATGTATAGCGAGTCGACTTGAGGAAGCTCTTCCCTGTCGACTTTGATGTTAATGAAAAGATCATTCATTTCTTTTGCAATTTCTTCATCCTCAAAAGCCTCTCTCTCCATAACATGGCACCAGTGGCACGTGGCATAGCCAATGGAGAGAAAAATCGGTTTGTTGTTTCTCCGCGAGTCCTCAAAAGCCTCGTCACCCCAAGGATACCAATCGACAGGATTGTGTGCGTGTTGTTGCAAGTAGGGGGACTTTTCGTTGATCAAACGATTTGTATGTTTTGGCTTCTCTTCCGGCATTTAAGCAACTCCTATCACTTTCGAAGTTAGTCTAACTATGCAGAAAAAATAATGGATTTGCAATTACAAATATTGTATGTTTCCAATTCAGGAGCCCTTTGCAAAAGGAGTTATGATGCAAGACAATCAGGAAACTCGGTCCAGAAAAAACCTTCGCCGCATAGTTTTCATTTCATGTGTGGCCATAGTCGCAATTTTGATCGCCCTTCTTTTCCAAGGCACCCATAGCGAAAGGCCCGCTGCCGGAAAGGAGGAAATCCGCCAAACTTATAATGACGGTACGATTCAGCTTATTCATTTGCTTGAAGAGAAGCTGGCCGAGGCAACAACGCAGGCAAATGATCATACCGCCATTGAGCTTGAGAGGCAAGTCGAAGATTTGAAAGACATATTGGCCTCCAGGGATGAAGAAAGAGAGGAATTTGAGAATAAAATCCAGGAACTCGACGAAGAGCTTGAAACAACCAAAAAAATGTATGCCGATTTGAAACAGATCAACCTTCCTGTAGTTGAACTGAAAACAAAACTTGAAGAGGCTCAGAAGGCTCTGACCAAGAAAGACGAAATTTTGCACGCGAACATGGAAATTGAAGAGCTCCGGAAGCAGGAAATGCAGGATCGTATTGCCTCGCTTGTAAAAGAGCTTGAGTCGGCCGTCCGATACAAAGAAGAAAATGAAAATTTAGTTGCTGCCCTGGAAGAAAATGCAGACACCATCGAATCATTGCAGAGAAAGGTCGATCAAAAGGATGAAATGTTCCAAAGAAATCTTGCCCTTGAAGAAAAGAACAAGCAGGCCCTGCGCGACGAAATTGCCTCCCTCAAAAAAAACGACGAGGCGTTTAAATTACAGCTTGAATCGCTTCAAAATGAGATTCACGATAAAAACGAGATTATCAAAACCCTTGCAGCTTTTGAAGACAGATACAAGGAGGAAAAGAAAAAGCGCCTGATCAAAGAGCAGGTTGTCGACCAGCTTCAGGCCGCCCTTAATGAGCAGAGAGACTCGCTCGCTAAGATGGAAAAGGCGCGCCAGGATCTGAGTTATCAACTGAATCAAACCCAGCAGACTTATTCCGAACTTATGGGACATATGGCAAGCCGCAAACAGACTCCCGAGTTTTCAGCAGTGCCTGCAGATGTCGAATACAGAACGCATATTGTTCAGCAAGGCGAAACGCTGATGAAGATTTCGGAAAAATATTACGGAACGGCTCGGAAATGGAAGCGAATACTTGAAGCCAATCATGACTTCATAAACGATCAAAACAGGATCAAACCGGGAACCATTCTCACAATACCGTGATTTCTTGCATGTGCCTCACTTATAAAAAAGAATCCTCATCGCAGAAGTGAAGAGGATTCTTTTTTTTGATATTCGCTTCGGTCGAAGCATGACATCAGCTAAGATTATTGCGGACTTTTTATACAGTGTACTAGCCACGCGCGTTGTTGATTTTGATCAGGTATGGTTTAATATTCAACCAGTTAAATAATTCTTGAAATTATTCGACTCTCTAGTGACAATGACGATGACAAGTTTTTATTTGAAAAATAAGGAGTCATATATGTACGTCACCGCACCAACTGGAGTCGAA
>SLFE01000193.1 GCA_007124415.1 Waddliaceae bacterium
ACAATTTTTCCATCGACTTCCACTTTCGCGCTTGCTACTCTCTGAACTAATAGTCTCATTTTTCAATTATCAAGATGAAATTTTCTATATCTTGCGGTATAGGAGCATTGAATGTCAAGTATTTGCCGCTCACAGGGTGACGGATCGAAAGCCGGCTTGCGTGCAAAAGCTGCCTCTCCGCTTTAAGCTTCTGATTGAGCGAGGCGCTGCCGTAAACCGAATCGCCCAAAACCGGACACCCGATATGCTGCATATGAACTCGTATCTGATGGGTTCTTCCGGTTACCGGGGTAATGGCGACATAGCTTAACATTTCGTTATAGGTCAAGGTTCTATAATGACTCTCAGCAGGTTTTCCGCCCTCTCTGACAGCCATTTTCTTCCGATTGACAGGGTGACGTCCGATAGGGGCCGAAACCGTCCCTGAACCCGGATTTCCGACGCATACGGCCAGATATTCCTTGGCCACCTGCCTGCCCGAAAACTGCTCGATCAGATTTTGCTGGCTTTCGGGATTTTTGGCCGCTATCAGCACGCCCGATGTCTCTTTATCGAGTCTGTGGACTATGCCCGGCCTGACGTCGCCCGGGCAAGCGGCGAGCTGCCGGCAATGATACAGAAGGGCGTTGACAAAGGTATTGTCCCAGTTGCCCGGAGCGGGATGGACAACCATAGAGGAGGGCTTATTGACAACGATAACGTCATTGTCTTCGTACAAAATATCAAGGGCAATCGGCTGGGGCTTGACATCGATTTGAGGGGTCAGGGCGAAATTCACCTCGATCTCGTCGCCCTCTTTCGGCTTGACTCTTTTTTTGACCGGCTGGCCGTTAAGGGAGACGAGGTTTTCTTGAATGAGATACTGGAAATACGTGCGGGAATGGCGGTCCTGAAACCTTTTGGCCAATAGCCTGTCGAGCCTGCCGCCCTCTTCCTCAGCGGTCACAATAATCACTGACATCAGATGGTAAAAACCGTTAAGGGATTTTTGTCGTAAGGATAATCGGGTACGAGCTTGGCGAGAAGACTATGGATATTCTTCTCGCTAAGCTCTAAAGACTCGATGTCGGCAAGCTCGCCGCAACACCTGCCGAGATAACGGTCGTTTCCATAGTGTGTTTCGGTTAGATAGCTTGAATTGTCCTGAATGTACAAATCCCGCTTTTCAGCGGGAATCCGTGATAGCTTTTGGGCAAAGTCATCCGTGACTTTGAACCCTATGAATAAGTTGACTTTAAGCATTACCCTCTACTCTGTCGCTGAGCTTCTCTGTTAATTTCTTTCATTCGCGCATTGTGCTTTCTTTGGTCCCCAATAATCCGTAGGGCAATCCCTTCTTGTATAGCCTTGTATAATTCAGGCGATTCAGCCTTCAAATCCCCCATGGAGCCCACTGTTGTGGAGGGATTAAATTCGGCAGGGGTTTGCCCCTCTTTTTTGCTTTCGGCCCCTTGGGCGGCAGTCTCTTGAGACTGAGAGGTATTTGGTACCGGTTCAGCGTCAGCCATAATATAACCTTATATTAAATTACTTTGAAAAGTATTTCTCTATACTAGTATTATACCAAATCCTTGATAGTTTCACAAGGCAAGTCCTAAAACCCCAATATTTTGCCCTCACACCCCTGATTAGGGTCGCAATCAGGGTCTTCCTATTTATGATTCGCTTGAGGCGTTCTCAAGGACCTCCTGGATGAGGGAAAAGCTGAAACCCTTTCTGGCAAGGCCGGCGGCAACCTTTTGCCTTTCCCGGAAATCCTTTAAATCCTTCGACCGGTAGCGGGTATTCAAGAGCGTTTCAATGAGTTTTTTCTGCTTATCATCCGTTTGATGCTTATCAACAATTTCAAGCGCGCCCTCTTTGGGAATTCCTTTCTGCGACAGCTTTTGGAAGATGGCGTGCCTGCCGAATTTTTTTGCCGTACAGCTCCGGACAAAGCACTCAATCCAATCTTTGTCGTCAACATATCCAAGCCTCTTTAGTTCTTGAATGACACGCTTGATAACAGCTTCATTATAGCCGAGGTCGGACAGCTTGCCCTTAATTTCCGTCGAATGCCTGAATTTGATCGAAACGCTTTTGAGCGCAGCGTTCATGGCCTTCCGATAATCATCGTCCATATTAGAAAAGGTGGAGTTGCGGATCTTCTTTTAACGATTTCTTATCCCGGGGAACTACTTTTTTGACGGGCCTCGGCGTCACGCGGATCCCTTTTGCCGAGACGCTTTTGATCATCACATCCTCAAAGTCGAAATCGACTGCGGAAATCTTCTGCTTCGGCTTCGGAACGAGTCTTAAAGTGACCGAACTTTTAGGATTGGTCGAAAGGAATTCGAGTTTCGATCCGCTCTCAAAAAAGCGGTATTCCTTGTCCAGAATGAATTTTTTCACAATGAACCGTTTGGCAAAGCACACATTTTTCTGATCGCTGTATATAGCGTTGAACACTGTCTTCTTATCGGCGATGCCGACATACGCCACTTTTTTGCGGTCGGTATGCATGAACTGCTTTTCGGGAATATTGACGACCTTGTAGGTTCCATCGTCGAAAATCACCAAAATTTTGTCGAAATTGGTACACTCGAATGCATTGTCTGTTTTGACCTTGGTCCCTAAAAATCCTTGCTTGGGATCAAAGCCTACTGTCAAGTTTTTAGTCTCAATGGCCTTTCGGTCGATGGTATCGATTTCCCCTAAAAGGGTTTTGCGTCGAAAATCCTTGCCATATTTTTTGAGCAGTTCCTTAATATAGCGGATGGTTACCTGCTTGATCCGCTTCAAGTCCTTTTCGACTTTGGCAAGATGCTCTTCACAAGCCTTGATATCGTCGCGATTTCTTTCGAAATCATAGCGGGAAATCCTTCTGATGGGGATCGACAGGAGCCGCTCCCTGTCTTCGTATGTCGGTATTCGGTACAGTTTTTTGTGGTAGGGCTTCAGCGCATTTTCAATGGTGTCGTGAATCTTTTCATAGGATTTGAGTTCTTCTATCTTCTTGTACATGCGGTTTTCAATAAAGATCTGCTCAAGGGTCTTTTCAAAGATTTTTTCCTTCAGCCTGTCCCGTTCTATCTCAAGCTCGCGCTTCAAGATGGTTTTGAGCTGCTCTGTGTTGTAGGCGAGAATCTCGTGGATATCAGTCTCGACGGGAAAACCGTCTTTAATGACCGTCACATGAGAGCCTAGCGAGACTTCGCAATCGGTAAAAGCGT
>SLFE01000036.1 GCA_007124415.1 Waddliaceae bacterium
AACCCTAACCGAAAAGCACGCCGACATGCAAGTCGCCGTCTCCTGCTCGCAAACCCAATACCGCCCCCTGATCGAAAAAATGCTTCACAACGCATCGATGCAACAACTCACTCAAATCACCGACGACAGCTACCCGCTCATGGAGAGCTGCCACGCGGCCCTTGCCAAATCCGGGACCGTGACCCTAGAGCTTAGCCTCTTCAACAAACCCGCCGCCATCGTTTACCAAGTGGAGCGCCTCAACCGCTTTATCGCCAAACACGTCCTTCGCCTCGACCTCGAGCACGTCGGCATTGTCAATATACTGGCGAAAAAAACCGTCCAGCCCGAATTTGTCATCGAACCGTTCACAATGGAGCAGCTCTCCTCAACGGTCGACAGACTCTTCAGCGACGACGACGCGCGCCTTGCCTGCCTGGAAGGGTACAGGCAAATCACCGAGATCCTCGGCCCGAAAAAGGCCAGCAAAGAAGCCGCCCGCGCCATTTTAACCCCTGATTATGCCCCTAATCCGCGACGAGACGCTTTAGAAAAATGTACCAGTGCTTAACCGCGGATTAGGGCACATCAGAGTTTTAATGTATCGTATGTCCACTTTTCCTGGACATACGACATTAGTGGCAGGAACTGACAACTCGTCTTTTTAAGACTCTTTCACCCTTTCCCAGGCTTTGTGGTAAAGGAGGATATGCTCTCCCACGTCTTCGAGGGGGACGAGTTTTTCGAAAATTTTCCTCGGTGGAAAGATCCCGATTAAATCGAGGGTTTTTTCTGAAAGGAGGGAGCAGGCTTTCTTGTACCCTGTCGGTCAATCCCTTTATCATGAGGATTTCTACCGATTCGGTAGAATTTGGTAGAAAATTGGTAGACAGTATCTAAACTCTTAATAAATAATGGAATTTTTGATAATTTTCAGTAGAAGATCTACCAAATTGGTAGAAATTGGTAGACTTTTGGTAGAAGAACTTATACTATATAAATAGTTAAAATCATGGGGGCCTCGCCCTGTTCAGTGAAAGGTTTTTTTATGAAAATGCCTCGTCAACCACCATCTCTTACAAAATTTTTACAAGGGAAAAATGATGTATCAAAGATACTCGAATTTGTAATGAAGGGAGAATGCGATGAAAATAGTTATAGACATTGGGATACTTTGAGGCACCTCGCCCCTCCAGAAGGGTTAACTTCAGAAGAATGGTGGTATGCAATTAAATTAAAGAGACAGGGGAATAGAAAAGCGATTTCTTTAGTCGACTCTAATAAAAAACCTTTTTCTTTCGCCCTAACAGACACCATTCTTACAAGCTTGCATAAAATTGACTTACATATGGGAGGAGGGATCAGCCTGCCGGAGCCGATCACCAATCCCCAAACACGAAACGAATTTCTTGTTCGCTCGTTGATTGAAGAAGCGATTACATCCAGTCAGCTAGAAGGGGCGTCGACTACGCGCGTTGTGGCAAAGGAAATGCTGAGGTCGAAGCGTGCTCCCAGAGATAAAAACGAAAGAATGATTCATAATAACTACTTAGCAATGGAACGGATTAGAGATATCAGGAATGCAGATTTAACTGTGGAATCAATTCTTGAACTGCATAGGATTGTTACGGACAATACTTTAGAAGATTTGGAAGCAGCAGGGAGGTTTCGGCGTTCTGATGAACGAGTAGTGGTGGAAGATACAAGCACAGGAGAAGTGCTTCATACTCCTCCTCCAGCCGCTGAATTAAATGATAGAATATCAGCACTATGTGATTTTGCCAATGAGACAAATTCCCAAATATTCATTCATCCTGTAATTCGCGCAATCATTGTGCATTTCTGGCTCTCATATGACCACCCATTCGTTGATGGAAATGGTCGGACAGCAAGAGCATTATTCTACTGGTCTATGTTGCATAGTAAATATTGGCTTTTTGAGTTCATCTCAATTTCCAAATATTTACTAAATGCACCAGTTAAGTATGCCAAGTCTTTCTTATATACAGAAACCGACGATAATGATTTAAATTACTTTATTTTACATCAGTTAAAAATTGCAAACCGTGCAATAGAATCACTTTATGAACACATAAAAAATAAAACTGAAGAAAGTCGAGCATTCGAGAGTAGATTGAAAAATGCTCACCTTTTTAATCATAGGCAAGAGCAATTGCTTATGCATGCTTTAAAGCATCCAGGAACTAAATATACCATACAAAAGCATAAAAATAGTTTTCGTATAGCTTATGATACAGCGAGGAATGACCTTTTGGATTTAGAGAAAAGGGGCTTTTTTAAACATGAAAAAAAAGGAAATGCCTATTTATTTTTTGCTTCCCCAAACCTGTCTAATTTAATTGGCGATTAACAATGGAAAAGATGAATATTTTCTAGAGCGTCTCACCGCAGATTAGGGCACAATCAGGGATTTAAGACTCTTTGACCCTTTCCCAGGCTTTGTGGTAAAGGAGGATATGCTCTCCCACATCCTCAAGGGGGACAAGTTTTTCGAAAATTTCCGGAGGGGGAAAGAGGCCGATTAACCCAAGCGTCTTTTTCGAAAGAAGCAGGTAGGCTTCTTTGTTGGGAATCCTCTCGAAAATGCGCTCCATATTCCTGGCGGCCACTCCGGGTGTGTAAAGAAAGTTCATGAACTCGTAGGCCAGGTCGACATCCTGGGCCCCTTTGGGGATGGCCATCTGGTCGTAGGAGATGATCGCCCCTTCTTTCGGGAAAGCAAAGCCCACATTCGGGTTTTCATCCGCCACCTGCATCAGGTCGCTGCTGTAGCCCTGCACGATTAAAAACTCGGCTGTGGCGATCCCGTTCTTGTATTGCTCGTTTTCAAACTTGGCGATATTTTTCTTCCACTCGATCACAAGATCGGCGGCCGCTTCGATTTCCTCTTCGTCGGTTGAATTAGGGCTATGGCCGAGAGTGATGAGAGCAATGCCCAAAACTTCCCTTTCATCGTTGAGAAGGGTCATCCTCCTACGGAACTTTTTGTCGCCGTATACTGTCCAGGAAGGTTCAAAATCCTCAATGCGGTCCTTGCGGTACCCGAGTCCCGTATAGGAGACGGCAAAGGGAACGCTGTATTGCAGAAGGGACTTTTCGATAGGCTTGAGAACTTCGCGGTCGAGGTTTTTCAAATTCGGAATCCTCTCGACGTCGATTCTTTCGAGCATTCCCTGCTTGGTCAAAATCTGCTC
>SLFE01000223.1 GCA_007124415.1 Waddliaceae bacterium
ATCCCTCGCGGAGTTCTATGAGGTTCGGATCCTCGGTCGTGTGAATGGTCATCTCGGTTTCCCAGAGGTCCTCTCCCTGCTCCAGATCTTCCCGCATCTCGCGTATGTTGACGAAGTTCTCCTGCGTGTCCAGTGCGGTGTATCCTAGGTCTTCCAGTTCCCTCAGCAGTTCGGTCATCTTGCGCATCCTGATCCCTCTCTCTGTGCTGGTGTCGGTGGGGGTATCCCCGTCCGCACTCTCAATATATCGCGTCTTGGCTGACGTGAACATACATGGGGGAGAATCAGATCTCCCCCATGTTGACGTAGAACTGGTGGAGTCGTCCGGGGACTTCGGTGATCGTGACGCAGTCCCCCACCAGATCTGCGATGGCATCTATCTGCTCCTCCCAAGGGTCGTTGCCGTTCACCATGATGCGGAGTCTCTGGTCTTTGTCGACGAAGATGCTCTGGATGGTGTGATTGTAGTTCTCCTCGTGTCTCCCGCGAAGTCTGCTCCTCCACTTCCGGACTTCCAGAGCCCTCTCACTGCGCAGGGCTATCGCGGCTACCGTCCATCCGCCGGTCTTGGTCCAGATGTCCGCTGTCCAGATGTTATCGGTCTGGTATTCTGCTCTCCGTCGACCGTCTATACGTGCTTCCCATCGTCCAACCGGGTAGATGATCAGGGTCTCTTGGTCCTCCACGTGGGTGAACCCGGCTTCGCGCAGGTCCGTCATCACTTCGATGTAGGTCATGGTCACCCCTCCCCTCTGATCATGTCGTCGGTCATGTCCAGTCGGATCTCGTCTAGGGAGTTCTGGGCGATGGTGAAGGTGCTGGTAAACTTGGACTCGGTCTCTCCCGGTTCCCCGTAGTGCTCCGCTATGTCGAACTCTAGGTCGGTCAGTTCCTGCATGATGTCGGTCATCCGGTCGATGAGTACCCTCTTGGCCACTCCCGCGTCCGTCTCCTCGGCCATCTGCAGTGCGGTCTCGAGTTCCTCATCGGTCATCTTGGTCCGCAGTTCCCTCTCCAGCCCGTGCTTGTGGTTGACCAGTGCGTCTACCATCTTGCCTATCAGTTCGTGGTTCATCTTCATGGTGATCCCTCTCTCGGTGTTGGTGTCGAGTCGGTGTCCCCGTCTCGCACATTCAATATATCACCGAGTCTCCGAAGTGAACATATAGCAGGGGAAATCAGATGCCTACCCCGGTGTGCAGACCGAGGTAGGCAGTTGGTCAGATTCGTCCGATGTCCTTGAGGTCCTGATGCCACCTAGCCAATTCCTCGTCCTCCATCGTCCCCATCTCTCTGGTCAACCCGAATGCGGACAGGGGATCCAGAGTGCCATTACCCACGTATTCGTCGACCATTTCCGCCATTTCCTCTTCCATTTTGTTGCGATCCATATAGGTCACCCTCTCTCAAGGTAACTATATCACACTTCCTAGCAGGAAGGACATATATCGCATCGGACCTGCGACAGCGATCTCCACAACTCCCCCTGCCCCCGGATTGGGAATTCACATTTGACGCAGTCCCTCGTGCAGTCGCGGATTTTCTCGTCGCAGACGTAGCAGAGAACCTCTCGGCTATCCCTCATAGACTGTCTCCATCTCCCCCCATCTCTTCCCGGTCTGAATCTCCACCGCGAAGTGAACATCTGTCTCAAATCCCGGATCGACCATAACCTCCCTGACGATCTCCACGGAAGGTTCCACCATGTGATTGGCCACCTGAACCAGCAGTCCGTCGTGTACGTGCGGCCACCTAAGGACCGGGATCCCTTCCTTCTTTAACCTCTTGACGATCTCCATGTGGGCCAGCAGGGTCATCGTGGACACCGAGGATTGTATGGGCTGATTCACTCCCTTGCGTTTGATGGAGTTCACCTGCTTGGTGTCATCGGTCAGGATCAACGGGAACCGTCTCCGGTGGCCATACAGGGAGCGCACCTCCTGCTCCCGGACGGCCCGGTTGCCCTGCTCGTTGATGAACTTCCTCACCCCCGGCATCTGCCCGAGGAACTTCAGTCGGTAGTCCTCCGCCTTGGACACGGAGATGCCCAGCTGTGGGGATAGGGATGCGGCGGATCTGCCGTACACGATCCCGAATGCGATGGTCTTCGCCGCCCGTCTGAGGAACGTCCTCCGATCGTAGTCCATTTCTTCGAGTTCCTCCGGAGTCAGGTCGAACAGTCGCATACTGATCTCGGTGTGGATGTCCCTACCCCTCAGTGCCTCGATCAACGCCTCATCCTTGGCATAGTGGGCCAACATGCGGATCTCCGCCTGAGAGTAGTCGGCGTGAATCAGGGTGTACCCGGGATCCGCGACATAGAAGTTCTTGATCTCGGAATCTCGGGGAGTTCCGTGGATATTGGGTTCGCTCGCGGACACCCTCCCTGTGCGAGTACCCTGAACCCGGAATCTAGGTCGAATCCGGTGGTCGCCTCCCATGACGTCGAGGAGCCCGTCGTAGTATGTCCCTATCTTCTTGGACAGTTTGCGGTGCTGAACCAGCAGTCGCGGCCACCAATGTTGCTGAGCCAGCCAATAGAGCATGTAGGTCGTGGAATTCTTCGGCTTCATACCCCCGTAGATGGTCGATGCGGCGGTGCTCCAGTATTCGTGCGCCTCCTCATCCTCCACCTCGGAGATGGCCTCGAGTAACTCCCCCGTGCTCACGGTTCTCCTATCGCTGATCGGTTCCAGCTTGAGGGTCTCGAACAGGTACTCCGTGACCTGCTGGCTTGAATTCAGGTTGATGTCCATTCCCTCGGGGATGAGCTCCGCTTCAAGGTCCCGCAGTTTGGCCTTCCACTGCTCCCCCGTCGCGACGAAGTACGGCATGTCTATGAGCATCCCCTCCACGTAGAACTCCGCGAAATGCTTCGCCGCCGGGAGGACAACCTCGTAGTACAGTCGGGATAGTTCCTCATCCTCGTGCAACTCCACACCTAGGTCCTCGGTCAGTCGGTACTGGTAATCGGCATCTGCACCGTTGTAGGCGTACAGATCTTCCCTCGGAATGTCCGCGAAGGAGGATGAGTCGTCACTGTCCACACCTCCGGGAAGTCCGAACCTGTCCGCTAGTTGACTCCCGTAGTCGGGAGCCCGGTAGCGATCGATCGTCTGCCTCTCAAGTCCGTGGGACCCCGCACGTTCATCCAGCACGTAGTGAGCCAG
>SLFE01000181.1 GCA_007124415.1 Waddliaceae bacterium
AAAAAACATGGCCGCGGGACATAACCTCCTCTCTCACCAGACCGATGTTCAAAAGCAGGTGGCGCTTGAGGCGCGGAGGGAGAAAATCCGACCAGTTTTCCATGATGTATTGGAGCTGGCCTTCGAGGTTGTAGGGCGAGGCCTTGATAGGAGCGCGCAGAGCGTCGAATAATTTCATGCCAAGCCCTTTGAGTGGCGGCTGCGCCGAAAAAAAGGCCTCCATCTTTTCCATAAACGGCAAAGAAGGGCCGGCGTGCTGCAATTCGGTATCGTCAAAAAGGGGCTTGTAAGAATCCAGGGCAGGGTTTTCCAAAAAGATATAAAGGAGGGCCAGCTCCCTGGCAAAAACTGCGCGTCCTATGACTCCTTCCTCCCAAACTTTTTCGGCCGAAGCCTTTTTTCGGGCGACAACATCCGGAGGAAAATGATCGAAAAAAGCACGAAGGGCTGAATCCGACCACTCAGAGCCGATCGACTCAAGGCAGCGGTCCACCGCGCTTGGCTGCTCGTCTGTGCAATAACTCTCGAAAACATACCTGAAAATTTCTGATAAGAGGCCCATGGCCGCAATCTCGGAGGCGTAGACGGGTCTTTTCCCTTCGGAGACTTTTCCCAAGCGGCTAGCGATCAGACGCGCCGCGAATATTCTGGGCGCCTCCGAATCCTTCATCGCCTCATCGAGAGCCTCGTCAACGCCGTACTCCCACCTGCTCCTGGCAGACAGATGAAAATCCAGAGGAAAATAATCGTGTGCGGCAACGTCCATCCTCGCATCATAAACAGGGGATGCCGCAGTGTCAAGCTGTTATAAACCGCCTTTTCTGTTTTGATAAGCGCCGGCAAGTTTCTGGCGCTCAAGGCAACTTTTCATTGCGTCATCTTTAGAATGGTTGGCCAGCTCTCTAAGAATCATTTCGTAGCGTGGCATTCTTTGCACAGGCTCCATGGCGAGCGAACTCAATCCGATTTGGAAATCAGCCCTACTCATTAACTGCCGGTCCTTTGGATAATCCCTGTTTAAAGGACCGGCCTCGTCTTTCAAAGCATTTGCCATGTGGAAACGAAAATCTTGGCTCTTTTCAAGTTCATTAATTTTTGGAAAGATTTGCTTATGGTACTTTTCTGTGTACCGACTGTATTTCCTGCCCATCTTTTCCTGTGTTTCAGGATTGAATACTGTGATTATTCTTTGCGCTTTTTCTTCCGGACCAAGTTCTTCAATCCCTTCCAAATCCTTAACAAGACTGTCCGATAACTTTAATATATCTTTAAGTCCGCAAATCAAAGTTTTGTACTGCTTTTTACTAAGCTGCTTTGATTCTCGGAGTGATTTCACCACATTGAGATAAATATGCATCTTATCATTATACCTTCTTTCGGTACTGCACAATTCGGAAACGGCCCCTTGCATTTTTGAATTCAATCTCTTAAATGAACTGATTTGAGTTTTTGTTTCCTCGGGCTTTGGAGCGCAATCGGTTTCAACCGCGTCTTCAGCCGGTGAATTTTCTCCGAGAGGCGGAAGCGCCTTTGTTGCGCCAAACAATTTTTGGAAAATCTCCGCAAGCTTGCCCACTACTTTATCCCAAAGAGCCGAAATCCTGTCGATTATTGAGTCCTTTTTGCTGATTGGCTTCGGTCGATCTTCATTAACCTGATAAGTCGATTGATTTAAACAATTTGATATTACATCAAAACTCATAATTAACCTATTTTTTATAAAAAACTAAAGTAACAATACCTGATGATCATTCATCGTCGCAAAGAAACATTAAGATTTAATAAATCAATTTTTGAGATAAAACCTCACATATGATATTCAAGAAAATATTTTACGTAGGGGAGAGCATGCAGGGACCAAGCGGCATAAAATATGAGAATGCACCATCCGACCCTTTTCTTGGGAAATTGGTGAGAAAGCACCGGGGAGAAAAGAGTTTATGGAGCAACAATAACGGTACATTAAGCCAGTACGCGTGGATTGTGGATTTAAAAGATGCCGATAACGCGCAAAAAATCATCCAAAAATTGTTTGAGCATAATCAAAAAGGCAACTCTTTGGTTGCGGTACCTGTGGCGGGCTGGGACGTCAAAAGCGCCCCCTGGTATTTTTCTCTGATCACCTGCTGCTCCACTTTAAGCAGAGAGCATCGCCTCACCCGCGAATACGCCAAGTCGTGTTCCCTTTCTCCGTTTTCCACTGGAGAAAATGCCGATATCATCTTGCGCGTCGGAGAAAAGGGGCAAAAGATGAAAGTTTTTGAAAAAGCGGGTCAAATGCTTTTCAAGGCCTCGGCGGGAGTGCGAATTACCGACGCGGAAAATTATCTGCTCAAAAAAGGGCTGACCTTCAGGCCGAATGTGCCAACCCTTCATGTAGCCTCTTTAGTAGGCGCTGCCGCCAACGGAAGTTATGGACCGGGACGCGATTACGGACCGCTCTCGACAAACATCGTCGAGATGAAGGTCATCACAGCAGCCGGAAAAAAAATGACCCTGTCCTCAGAACAAAACGCCAAGCTTTTCAATATTTTCAGGGATTTCCATATGGGCGCCGGATTTTTCGTCAAAGAAATCACTATTGGCAATATCGAACCGAAATTAAGAATGAAGCGGAAACACGTTCTCTACCTCAACGCCAAAAAATTGGAACTGGGGATGAAAAAAAAGGGCTGGATGAACAAAGAGCACTTTATCGGCATGTATCTGCCCGTCGATATAGATAAAACCGACAATCACTTTCCCAGAATCAGGGTCACAACATTTGAGCGAACGGACAAAGAGCCGTCCGAGGAGACAAAGTACCGAGAGGAGCGGGATTTTTGTGACTATATCAACCAGATCAAAACGTGCGCCGGCGAGCCGCTGATCGACTTGATCTCCCGTTCGCCAAGGCTTCATAAATACCTTCCTCGCATTTTAAAATTCGCTGCCATGAAAACCTACGGCTTCGAAAATAAAACGACTGAAATCGACTGGTCGCATAAAATTGCCCACATATTGAGAACCTGTACCGATCTTCCCATACACGACATCAACTGGCTCATTCAGGTTGACAGCCCCAAGCAGGCTCGCATTCTGAATGTCAAGCTGATCAAGCTTACCGAATCTTATTTGAAAGAAGAAGCTAAATCCGATGAACATCCCATTCTGAACGCCTTTTCCC
>SLFE01000154.1 GCA_007124415.1 Waddliaceae bacterium
ATTGAACCCGGTGCGGGCATCATGGTGGAAGTCGAAAAAGCAATGAAAACCTACAATCTGTCGGAATTTGAATTGATCGATGTGAACGAGACCGTGATGCTCAATGTGTTAAAGCAGGATTATAGGAATCGAGACTGGATCGTTGTCGTTGCCTGGGAGCCCCATGAAATGTTTTTACAATTCGACCTTAAATTCTTAGAAGACCCAAAAAAAGTCTTCGGAGACGAGCAGGCCATTCACTCGTTTGTCAGGCTTGGTTTTCGAGACGATTACCCTCAAATCTACCAATTTTTGAAAAATTTCAATCTCACTAAAACCGAAATGAGCGAAATGCTTCAAAAAAATCATGACAACAACCGACCTTATGAAAACGCCATCGAGTGGGTCCGCAGCCATCCGGAAAAGGTCAAGGACTGGCTGGGCAATTAAATCCTCCTTTGCTAGGATGCCGCAAGAGGTGCCCTATGTCCCCGTTAGACTTCGACTCAGGCAAAATCTTTCCCGATTTCCCCTTCATGCCGACCGAGCTGTCCTGTTACATTGCCTCATTTTTCGATTTTAAAGATTTGATCCGCTGCGAACTCATCTCCAAAAACTGGAAAGTGCTTGCCCAAACCCCCTATCTATGGAAACACCTTTACCGCAATCAATTTCCCGAAAAGCGCCCTATTACAGGCAATCCCGATTGGAAAGCGGAATTCTTAAAATCTTATCCAAGGGAAAAGTTCCGCTTGATGATGGAGGAGCTGAGCTGCTGCTTCATCCAGCTAAAAGACTTCCGAAACAAGCCTCTAAAAAAAGAGGATCAAGATCAATACAATGAATTGGAATCTAAAATCGCCTCGCTCCAAGCCCGGCTTCGATTAGAGAATCCCCACCACATACTCTATTTTCTTTTCAACGATCTGATCGATAGAATTCCCTCATTCGACGACAAACAATACCACTTTAAAGTCACGCCCGAGGATATGGGCGACAATCCCATCATGAAAGGAAAATGCAAGGAAAATGGCCGCTATGTATCTCTGCAGATCCATACAGACAAAGAATTGAAGCAAAAGTCAACCGTGACTTTTGTCAGCTGGCCGAAAGGGCCGCCCCACCTGAAAATTTTCGACCCCAAACTAGGCATGCAAACTATGATCGGCGATTACACGATCTATTATCCCTATATATTCGATGCCTACCTGAATTTGATTAGAACCGGGGAAGCTGAAGCCCCGTCTTTTTATTACAAAATCGTTTAGCTTTTTGAATCCGTTCGACTCTTTCGTCAAGCTCTTCTTCAGCAATCTCGCCCGACAAAATGACTGCCTTGATCTGCTCAATCGCTCGAGGGATGTCGGGAGCGGAAAGGATCAGGTCATTGCCTGCCTTAAAGGCCTCCAGAGCAGCCTCATCCGAGCGAACCGCACCCATAAGAAGGTCGTCTGTTATCACCAGCCCCTCGAAGCCTAAATCTTTTCGCAAAAGCTCTTCGACAACATGGCGAGAAAGCGACGCGGGCTTGTCGTCAAACGCCAGAACAGCTAGATGACCTGTCATGACAGCCATAACTCCGCCCTCAATGGCCGCCTTGAACGGTTTGAGCTCAACACTATTTATGCGCTCCCGATTATGTTTAAGTATAGGAAGGACGGCGTGCGAATCCTCGCTGGTGTCTCCATGTCCCGGAAAGTGCTTGGCCGTCGCGATCACCCCGCAGCTTTGAATTTCACAGACGACTCTTGAGACAACTGTCGCCACCTCGTCTGCATCACTGCCGAATGAGCGCTTTCCAATGACGGGATTTTCGGGATTGCTGTCCACATCGGCCACGGGGGCCAATGCAAAATTCACTCCTGCCAAGCGGCACTGCCTCCCAATTTCGTATCCGTCGGTTTTCGCTGCCGGTCCGATATCCCTGACGCGCTGGGAAAGCCCCCGCTCGACATCCTGGCAAATGAAAAGGGGCGTTTTCGAAAGACTTTGAAAGTGTTCAATCGCCTCTTTTTCTTCCTCCAAATCCCAATAAAACTTTAAGAGGACTCCTCCGATATGATATTTGGTAATGAGCCTATCGATATAATCCCTATTAGGTACAGGCTGCTTCTCCTTAAGTGCGTTTTCATCCTTGGGGTAAACAGGGGCGATAAAAAGCTGTCCGATCTTTTCATCCAAAGAAAAAGCGCTAAGATGTGAACAACACAAAAAGAAAACGATCAGTTTTACTTTGTTCACAAGATAAGCATCACGGGATTTTCTAGAATCTTTTTCAACGTGCGGAGAAACTCCGAAGACAAAGCGCCGTCGACAATGCGGTGGTCAGCCGAAATCGTCACATCCATCGTTTTTCCCGGAACGACTTGACCGTCTTTAACAACAGGCTGGTCGAGGATGCCTCCGATAGCGAGTATGCACGACTGGGGAGGGTTGATAATCGCCTGAAAATTTGCGATGCCATACATGCCCATGTTCGAAACGGTGAACGATCCCCCCTGATACTCCTCGGGAGCGAGCTTCCCTTTCTTTGCTCGGGACGTCAACTCTTTCACTTCAACTGAAATTTCTCCAAGCGTTTTGTAGTCGGCATGCCTGATGATAGGAGTGATCAATCCATCCTCAATGGCAACGGCCACAGAAATGTCAATCGTTTTGAAGTGGACAATCGAGGAGTTTTCGGAATTGTAGCCGGTGTTGACATCCATATGCTCGCGAAGCGCTAAAGCGCACGCCCGAATGACGAAATCATTATAGGTCAGCTTGATGCCGGCGGCTTTGAGCTGCTCGCGCAGGGCGACGAGATTTTCAGCGTCGATCCGCTGATTGACATAGTAGTGAGGAATGAACGTCTTTGCTTCCTGAAGCCGCTTGCCGATCGTTTTTCTCATCGGCGTCATCGGCACTTCTTCGTATGTGCCGGGAGGAATTTTCGGCTTCTCTCTGTGGGCAAAGCTCGTTATAGCGGAAGGCTGGGCCATCTCCAAATCCCTTTCCATGATCCTGCCGCCGGGGCCTGACCCTTTGATCGTCGTTAAATCGAGGTTCTTTTCTTTTGCCAGCTTTCTGGCAAGGGGGGAGGCTTTGATGCGTGTTTCAAGAGTATCGGTGGGAAACTCAAATTCATAGTCTTCCAAAGGGGGCAGCGGAACAAAAGAGG
>SLFE01000043.1 GCA_007124415.1 Waddliaceae bacterium
AAGGACAATACGATCACATTTTACAAGAGAATGACTTTTTGTATCGCAGTTGGCTGGAAAAAGGTTATTTTGACGATTATATTGTCAACAGGCGGGATTCGATCAAGCTCGCCATGCAAAAATTCCGCTTAGCCAAAGAAGTGCAAGAGAAGAATCAAGCCAAGCTTGACAGGATTGAAAAGAATAAAAGGCGGGCATTGTTCACTATCGCTAAACAATATCCCAATCTCCGTATTTCGCAAGTTGTTAAAAATATACTGCAATACGACGAACTTTCGCAGCAGCACAAAAATGCTGTGGAATATATGGCATTCCTTGAATTTGGAGTGATTGATATATCAAGGGACCCCGCAGCCGCACCGATACAGCAAATGATGTTTGATTATATGCTTCGTAATTTAGTTGTCAGTTCCCTTTTGATCGATGGGAAAATCGGCCCCGAAACAGCCCACATTTACCAGGCAGTGATAGAAATGGACAAAGAGCATAGATTAAGAGAGCTTTGCCTGCAGTATCAGGATTCTTATGCCGCATCCAAGTGTCTAGAAGCTATGGACGTCACCGCAGCCATGATTCCTGTTGCCTATGATAAAAAATATCTTGGAGATCTTTTAGTCGGGATGAGGGCTCCTGAAAATGAGGCAGAGGACAAGGTATGCCGAGTGTTGAAGGACGCATACTCTAGAAGAATGGAATTTTTTGGCATCCGCTGATCAATATGAATGAAGAAGAGCGTATTTCCGGGGTGGTAAAAATCGGAGTCTTTGTCGGCGGATACATGTCGGGCGTTCCTAATTCTAAGATTTATACGCTAAGCCGCCATCTTTATAAAAATATGGATGATCAAGCCAAAGAGCTGCTAGAAGACACCTCATCGACGTTCGATCCTCTGTCGAAGGAGGAATTAAGGCGTCTGCACGGCGCCCTTGTTTCCAAGGACTACGCCCTAGCGGCCAGTCTGCTGTCAGGCAAGCTCAAGCCCCCTTTGTGAACCTAGACACTAGGGTGTGTCCCTAAACATCTAAGCATGCAGATGAGGGTTCAATAAACCCTGATCAGCCCAGCCAGCTTTCCCTGTATTTGAACGAGATGCTGATTGATCTGGATCCGGTCAATTCCAGGTTTTCGGCTGGTAAGTATGATGTTTTCTCCGTCGAAATAGATTCTTTTGACAAAGGGAGTGCCGTTGACTGAAACCAGCACTGTATCGCCATCGTCAATGTCATCGGCAGTTTCAATAATTAGCAGATCGCCGTCATCGATTAACTCCTCCTGAAGCCCAAAACCCCTGGCTTTGATAACGTAGCTTGATTCGGGATTCTGCACAAGCTGTGCGGGAACAGTGATTGATTTGACATCTGGGAACAATTCCAGCGACTCGCCCGATGAGATCGTGCCGATAAAAGATAATGCGGAGCCGCCGCTGTCGGGGCTGGCCGGAGGTTCGCCGCTCAATGCCATTGATCGGCTTGAATATTTTTGAAGTTCGATGAATCCCTTTTTTTGAAGGGCTTTCAAGTGATCTGAGACTGTTGCCAGCGATGAAAATCCGAACTGGCCCATGATTTCCCTATAGCTTGGCGAATAGCCGTGATCTTTCCTGTAGGATTTGATGAACAGGATAATTTCAGACTGTCTTTCTGTAAGGCCTTTCACAAAACAATGTCCAGTCGAGGGTTAGAGCGACCCACCAGGTGATCAGGGCGGAAATCAGCACATCGCTGAAAAAGTGCCCCCCTTGGGCAATACGCGTCAAGCCAAGCAAAGTACCCAGGCCGATAGCCAGGCAGTAGCCGGCGATTTCAAGTCTGCGGTTTTTAAGCCGTCTTCCAAGGACCGCTACGGCGAAAAAATAAAAACCCATGGAGGCGTGGCCGCTCGGCATAGATTTGTATTTGTCGGAGGTGTGCGGACCGAGGTTCGGCGAGTAAAATGAGCGGAAAGGTACAACGCCTCCCAATTCTTCGACTTGCCTCGGCCTGGGACGTCCCCATCCGGGCTTTAGGATCACATTGATGATGAGCCCGGGTCCGATGATCATCGCGAGAATCAGCATTAGGCACTTGTCTCTGTGTCTCATCAGCGGTTTTTTCAAGTAGGAGAGGCCAAAGATGAGGAGCGCCGCGCCAAAAACGGCGAAGCCGGGTAATTGAGCGAATTCATAAATGAACTGGTAAAAAGAATTATTGGTGAACATCTGCGATTGCTGATCGTAAAAAACAGATGAAATTCCAAGATCGAGAATAGGGGTTAGAGGGGTGATGATGATAAAAAACAGCAGAGGTAGGACCCACCTGTTGTTTAGGGCGATAAACTCTTTCATGCGGCAACCCGGGCTTGTTTGAAAAACTGATTGCTCATCTTTACGCACAGGTAAAACACCGGGATGTTGATGAGCGTGAATACTGCTTTAATCATATAACTGTACAAGCTGATTAGAAGAACAAGCTCCAGTTCCAGCTTGAGGCCACAATACAAAAAAAGGACATTTACAACAAGGGTATCGATGATTTGAGACACCCAGGTCGATACTCCGTTTCGAATCCAGAGGTGCTTGCCATGAGTGACTTCTTTTAAGAAAGAAAATAAGCGGATGTCGAGCATTTGCGACAATCCATAGGCGATCAGCGAGCTGACCAGCGCGATGCCGCTGAGTCCGAAGACCGTGGAAAAGGCCGTTTGAAAAAATTCGGGGTCGTCATAGCCGCTCGGGTGGGGAGGAATTTTGATAGCAAGCATGAGGATAAGCTGCGATATCAAGCATAGGGAAAAACCCAGGTAGACCATGAGCCTCGCTTTTGAAGCACCGTAAATTTCAGCGACAAGGTCGGTAATCAGGAAGGTGAACGGGATCAGGATCAAGCCGCTAGGTATGGCGAGCGACGGAAGCAGGGGAACGGCAATAAGCTTCACCGTGATCAGGTTGGCTATGAAGGTAATCATGACATAAAGGCATGTGAGTATCAAATAAAGCAGCTCTTTTCTTGAATTCATAATCAGGCATTATAGTTGATCGGACTTTTAAATTGCAAAGGCAAGCTGGTATGTAATAATTATTTTTTTTCTTATAAAAGAAATTGTACTAATTTCACTTTTATTGTATAATAACTTTTAAATTA
>SLFE01000107.1 GCA_007124415.1 Waddliaceae bacterium
CTTCTGCCTTACCACTTGGCTATGCCACCTTATGTCTTTAAACATCTTATCGTAGCAAAAAATATATGACAAGGGAAAACCTTTACGTTTATGCTCGGACAGGCTAACCTTTGTATCGTGAGATACCGAAATTTAAATGATATAGCCAACGCGCTTTCTTTGCCTTTGGACGGCTGCAACGAGCCGGTCTTCGGATTTGCCGTCGACACGCGCTTGTTAGAGCCCGGGCAAGTGTTTGCCGCCCTTCCGGGGGAAGCGCATGACGGGCATCAATTTCTCAGACAGGCAGCCGATGCCAAAGCGGCGGGCGCTCTTGTCTCGAAAGGTTATCGAGGCGAAAATTTCGGGCTTTCCCTACTGAGGGTCGGCGATCCGCTTGCCGCTTTGCAAGCCCTGGCGGGCAAGGCCGCCGAAAAAAGCCGGATTGTCGGCGTGACGGGATCGGTTGGCAAAACAACATGCAAAGAATTTATCGTAGAATTGCTCCGGGGAAAGTTCAAGGTTGCCCTTTCGCCGGGAAATCAAAATACCAAGATCGGACTTCCCCTTTCCATCCTCAATCATTCGGGTTTCGGCGAAGATTTTTTGGTGCTTGAGATGGGAATGTCAAAGAAAGGGGAGATAGCCGCCCTGACTCGGATCGCGCCTCCCGAGATTGCTTTGGTGACATACGTTTCACTTGCCCATGCGGAAAATTTCGATTCTTTAGAAGAGATCGCGATGGCCAAGGGGGAAATTTTTACCCACCCCAAAACCCGCCTGGGGATTTTGCCGGAAGAGGCCTGCTGCAAAAAGATTTTAATGGAAACGGGAACTTGCGAGAAAAGGACTTTTTCTTCGCGCCTTGAGTTCGATTCCTTCCCTTTAAAAGCCAGGCATCACAAGCATAATGCCCAAGCTGCGATAGAGGTGGCCAAAGCTTGCGGCATGAAATGCGATGAGATCGGCCGAAGGCTTCCTTTATTGAAGATGCCGAAAAGGCGGGGGGAGGTGGTTGAAAAAGGGGGAATTCGTTTTGTGGACGATTCCTATAATGCCAGTCCGGATTCAATGAAGGCGGCGCTCGAATCTCTGCCGTCTCCCGGTCCCGGGGGAAAAAGGATTGCGGTCCTCGGCGAAATGCTCGAGCTCGGACGGTTTTCCGAAAGCGCCCATCTTGAGGTCGGCAATTGCGCGCTCGATCATGTCGATCGGTTGTTTTGTTTTGGACCTTCGTATGAAATTTTGAAAAATCGGGGCGCTGTCGTCTCCGGAAACAAGCAGGAGCTGATCGAACTTCTCAAATCAGATGCGGCATCAGGAGATGTTGTTTTGCTTAAAGGGTCGAACAGTTGTAAAATGTGGGAAATCATGGATAATTTTTTATGATTTATTTACTTGTCCAATATTTACGCGACTCTGCGGGATTTAAAATCCCGATGGTTTTGACGTACACTTCGACACGCATGATGCTGGCGGCTATGACGTCTCTTTTGATAAGCATCTTTATCGGCCCTTTGTTTATCAAAAAGCTGTATGAGTTTAAAATCGGACAGTCGATCCGTAAGAAGGATTGCCCGCTCCTCGGGGAGCTGCACGCGAAAAAGCAGAATACCCCCACGATGGGCGGGGTCTTGATTTTGTTTTCCATGGCTCTATCTCTTTTTTTATGGATGGATCTGAGCCACGCCTTTACGCTCATTCTTTTATTCACGACCTTTTCTCTGGGAGTGCTTGGCGGCATAGACGATTATCTTAAAATCAAATATCGGAATTCAAAAGGGCTCTCGGCTAAAAAAAAGCTTGCCGTCCAGCTTTTGATATCCGGTCTGATTGCCGTTTATCTGTATTATCCGCCGGCCGCGGAAAGTTTTCACATGGGAAGCTGGTTCATTCCTCCAATCGCAAGGGATCATCATGAGTTTGCGGCAGCGGACGAGTCGCCGCACCCTTCCCTCTCGCTGAAAGATTATTCCTCGAGGGTTTACGTACCTTTCTTTAAAGAACCTATCTGGGTTTTTAGCGGGCTTTCTTTGATTTTCGCCGGCATTTTGGTTGTTCTCGTTATTACAGGCTCGTCCAATGCGGTCAATTTAACAGACGGACTCGACGGATTGGCAGCGGGGTGTTTGATCATGGTGGCCGTATGTTTGGCTCTGATCGCATTTGTCTCGAACAATCAGGACCTGGCCCGTTATTTGAATATTCTCTACATCGAAGGAAGCGGGGAAATTGCGGTTTATTTATCAGGATTTTCCGGCGCCTGTCTCGGCTTTTTATGGTACAATGCCCATCCCGCCCAGGTTTTTATGGGCGATATCGGCTCTTTGACCTTAGGGGGTATTGTGGGGCTTTCCGCTGTTCTGCTCAAACGGGAAATTCTTCTTGCCATCGTCGGCGGGGTTTTTGTCGCCGAGGCCTTGTCGGTCATCCTACAGGTGGGAAGCTACAGGCTGAGAAATAAGAAACGGATATTTTTGATCGCCCCCCTTCATCATCATTTCGAGTACAAGGGGTGGCATGAGACGAAAGTTGTGGTCAGGTTTTGGATTATCGGGCTGCTTCTGGCCATTATCGGAATCGCATCGCTTAAATTTCAGTAAGAGGAAACAGTGGAGCTGAAGGGAAAAAAAGCTATTGTGCTCGGGATGGGCGTAAGCGGCCTTGCCGCCTGCCGCTTCCTTTTGCATGCCGAAGCTGATGTGACCGCCTCTGACCTGCAAGCGAAAGTGATAGCCGAAAGGGAGCCGGTCAAAAAACTGATGGCCTCGGGCCTTAAAATAACTGAAGATTCAGAAGCCTTTAATGCCGACATCCTTGTCGTCAGCCCCGGAGTCCCGAAATCCCACCCCCTCTATCGGGAGGCTGCGCGCAAGGGAAAACCGATCATCGGGGAAGCTGAACTCGGCCTCTCGCATATACCTCTGCCAATCGTCGGCATTACCGGAACAAACGGCAAGACGACGGTGACCGAAATGGCGGCCCATATTTTAAAAGACAACGGCATCAAGGCCCATGCCCTCGGCAACAATGGCGCTGCGCTGACAGACTGGGTGGTAGACGAGGCAGTCAAAGAGGGCGTTGTGATTGCAGAGCTTAGTTCGTATCAAATTGAAACTCTCGCAA
>SLFE01000267.1 GCA_007124415.1 Waddliaceae bacterium
ACTTTTTCGGCCACATTTGAATTAATTCCGTTTTTTGCTATAGTGTTTTCTTACACAAAAAAACTCAAGGACAAATTTATGGCGCAGACAACAACAAACGAAATCAGACCAGGGTTTAAAGTCGAAATCGACTCCCAGCCTTTCGCTGTGGTCTCCAATGAATTTGTCAAACCGGGAAAGGGGCAGGCCTTCAATCGAATCAAATTAAAAAATCTCCTCACAAATCGCGTTGTCGAAAAAACCTTCAAGTCGGGCGAGAAGCTCCAGCTGGCCGATATCGACGAAACTTACAAGCGGCTTCTCTACACGGATCAGCACGGCGCCGTTTTTATGGACGACGAGACCTACGACCAGGTCACAGTCACGTTCGAACAGCTCGGAGATGTCAAGAAATGGCTCAAAGAAGATGTCGTCTACGATATCGTCTTCTACAAAGGGTCTCCAATCGCCGTTGAACCGCCGACATTTATGGAGCTGAAAGTCACCGAAACGTCGCCCGGAGTCAGGGGCGACACCGCTTCGGGAAGGGTGATGAAGCCGGCAATCCTTGAAAGCGGGGCCGAAGTCCAAATCCCTATATTCGTCAATGAAGGCGAGATAGTCAAAATCGACACAAGAACCGGCAATTACGACTCCCGTGTCTCGGGCTGAAATCCTTCGGGACCGCGGGAAAATGCTCGCGAAATGCCGCCGGTTTTTCTCAGATCGGGGCATCCTTGAAGTCGACTGTCCCATACTCGGCAAAGAGGCCGTCGTCGACGCCCATATCGATCTAATCCCCGCAACATACGGAGGCAAGCAAAGCTGCTACCTTCACTCCTCGCCCGAGGCTGGGATGAAGCGGCTTCTCGCAGAGGGGATCGGCGATATCTACCAGCTCTCCCATGTCTTCCGCGACGGCGAGCTCGGCCCGAAGCACAATCCGGAATTCATGATGGCCGAATGGTACCGCACAGGCCTTGCCTTTGGCGAAATGATCGATGAAACCTGCGATTTCATCCGCCTCTTTCTCGGCAGCATGCCTCAAGAAACACTCACCTACCGGCAAGCCTTTCTCGAGTATGCCGGCATCGATCCGAGCGATGCCTCAGAAAAGCAGCTCAGAGACCTTGTCCCCGCCCACAGCGGCGTGCAAACCAGAGACGATCTTCTCAATATCGTCCTCGGCCTGAAAGTCGAGCCGCGCCTTGGCCAAAATAAACTCACAGTCATCACCGACTATCCCCCTTCCCAGGCCGCCCTTGCCAAGGTTGAAAACGGCACGGCCCGCCGTTTCGAGGTGTATTGCGAGGCTTTAGAACTTGCCAACGGCTATGACGAGCTGGCCGATGCTAGAGCGCAGGAGCAAAGATTCGTCGAAGCCAACGAACTTCGGAAAAAAATGGGAAAAAAAACCCTGCCCGTCGACCGCAATTTCCTCAACGCCTTAAAAAACGGGCTTCCGCCCTGCTGCGGCGTTGCCGTCGGCTTCGACCGCCTCATGATGCTTCGCCTCGGCAAGAACGAAATCGATGAAATCGTCCCCTTCCCCCTTTCTATTGCGGCTAATTAATCGGCAATGCTATGTTCTGCTTTCAATTAGGGAGGAAGGATATGCATGTGACATTTTCAACGGAAGTCGAGCTTGTGCCCCCGCCGAATTCCGGCAAAAAATGTGAAAAAATACCCGAAGCGGTATATCTGAAAATACAGCCCGAACAACAAAACGATCGGTCCGCCGGCCGTTTCCCGCAATCCAGAAAAGTGATCGATTTTTTTTCAGCAACGGTCAATTTAATCAAAAAGGACTATAAAAAAACAGGCTTGCTAACGAGCTGTCTGGCTATGCATATTCTCTTTTTGAGCTATCGAGCCTATGAATGGAAGAGGTCCAATAGGCACTGCGATTATGAGCTGCCCCTTGAGCTTATGCAAACGATTAAATGCCTGGCTCTCACCACGTCGACTCTTTGCCTGGCAATTCCGGCAAATCTTTTAACGGGGCCCGCGCATTTCAATAAAACCTTACTCAGCCTTGGGACGGTGGCATCCACACTGGCCAACGGGTCCTCTGCATTGCGGACAAATGTTCAAGAAGCAGCTGCCAAGCCGCTTCTGATATACAACCTGGGCCTTATCTCGACATCCCTCGGCCTTTTTTCACATTTCGGCGGACGCTTGCGCTGTCCCGGGACAAACAAAACCGCCTCCTGCTCCCTTGTCATTGCGGCTTTGATTTGCTCTATGTTGATTTCGGAATTTATCTTTTGGAAAGAATTCAGAGGGACGCCCTATTGAGTTAAGCCCACTTTTGGACGATGGGAAAACGGCGTCCTGCGGAAAATGCTTTTTCCGAAACTCTCAGGCCGGGAGGGCTCTGCCTTCTTTTATACTCGTTCATATGTATGCGCTTGATGAGATTATCCACCAGATCGAGTGGATACTCGTGTTTGTCGGCAATTTCCTGAGATGAAAGATGGCCCACTATGTAATCGTCGAGGACCGCGTCGACAACGGCATATTCGGGCAGGTTGTCGGAGTCTTTTTGATTCGGGCGAAGTTCGGCAGAAGGGGGTTTTTCAATCACGCTTTTTGGGATGATCTCTTCTTCCCGATTAATCCATTCCGCCAGAGCGTAAACCTGCCGCTTTGTCACGTCGCTCAAAACACCGACCCCTCCGCTCATATCGCCATAAAGCGTTGAATACCCCAAAGCCATTTCACTTTTGTTTCCGGTGCTGAGGACGATATAGCCGTGTTTGTTCGAAAGAGCCATGAGGATCATTGACCGGATCCGCGCCTGAATGTTTTCTTCCGTCGTATCGGGTTCCTTCCCCTCAAAGTGGGGCTCAAGAAGTTCAAGATAGGCTTCAAAGGGCTCTTCAATGCTGATCCATTTCGTATCGATCTTTAAATTTTTCGCCAGCTTTTTTGAATCGTCGACGCTTCCCTGAGAGGAATATCTCGACGGCATGCACACGGCCAGGACATTTTCGGGTCCTAAAGCGTGGACCGCAATGCAGGCGGTGACAACCGAATCGATGCCGCCCGAGAGGCCAAGACATGCTTTTTTAAGCCCAAGTTTGGCAAAGTAATCCTTCAGCCCCAGCGCCAAAGCCCGAAA
>SLFE01000254.1 GCA_007124415.1 Waddliaceae bacterium
AAAAAAACAGTCGGAGAAAAAACAGCTCCGTTCAAAACCTTCCCAGCAAAACGACTAAAAAAATATTTTTCTGGACAGCAACAGTTTTCCGTAATATGATCGGTACCAAAAATTCTAATTGGTGCTCATTGTGGAAAAGATAGTTGAATTGGACGGAAACAGTCTCACTTTGGAACAAGCTTACAGTATCGCGCACGGTATAAAAGTTGGTTTCGCTGAAGGAGTTGAGCGCCGCGTTGAAAAATGCAAAGAATTCGTTCATCAAAAAGCGAAGGGGAAAGAGCCGATATATGGCATCAACACCGGAATTGGCTACTTTGCCAATCAGCGGATCTCCAATGATGAATTAAAACGCCTTCAGAAAAATATTCTGGCCAGCCATGCATCAGGATTCGGCAGCCCATTGTCCATTCCTCAAATACGATTATCCATGGCTCTTAGACTCAATGTTTTGGTTAAGGGGTATACGGGCGTCAGTTTTAAGCTTTGCACCTTGCTGAAAGATCTGATCAATAAAGAGATTTACCCCATTATTCCTGAGTTCGGATCTGTTGGAGCCAGCGGGGATCTTGCCCCGCTGGCTCATCTCGCCCTTCCTCTCATCGGACTGGGGCAGGTTTTTTACAAAGGAGAGACAATCGATGCGAAAGAAGCTCTCCAGCGTGAGGGGTTAAAGGCTTTGGAGCTCGATATTAAAGAGGGATTGGGACTGATCAACGGAACCCAAACGATGCTATCAATAGGGGTTATTGCCCTTCATGAAGCAAAAGAGCTTATGCGCCGCAGCCACAGGATAACTGCCTTGAGCTTTGAGGCAATGAAAGCGAATTTAGCCCCTCTAAATCCGGACTTGCACACCGCCCGCGGCCAGTTAGGGCAAATGATAGCGGCCCATGAAATTACCAAACAGCTGGAAGGGTCGTATCTCGCCATGGAATTTACCGAACCTCTTCGCTTGCAGGATCCCTATTCATTGCGATGCGCCCCGCAGGTCCATGGAGCCAGCCTAGATGTTTTAAATTATGCCATTCAAGTTGCCGAAAATGAATTGAACGCTGCAACTGACAATCCGCTTGTGTTTCCCGATGAAGACCTGATAGTCAGCGGAGGAAACTTTCATGGCCAGCCGTTGGCGCTTGCGTTCGACATGGTTTCGATGGCCATATCGGAAATGGCTAATATTTCAGAGAGAAGGCTTGAGCTTATGCTCAATCCCAATATGAGCGGGCTGCCTGCCTTTCTTTCTCCCGATGAAGGATTGTGCTCCGGCTATATGGCAGTTCAGTATTTAGCCGCATCTCTTGTGAATGAATGTAAACTGCTGGCCAACCCTTCATGCACGGATTCTATTCCGGGAAACGTCGGAATCGAAGACCACGTTTCAATGGGCATGACTTCGGCAAGGAAATTTATGAAAATCGTCGAACATTGCGCGACTGTTTTATCCATTGAAATGCTTGTTGCGTCCCAGGCGGTTGATTTAAGAGATGCGATCCCCATGGGCAAGGGCACCTTGCCGGTTTATGAACTTCTCCGCAAATCAGTACCGAAGTTGAACGATGACCGAATTGTCTCAAACGACGTTGCGAAAGCGCGGGAAGTTTTTTATAGGATTTAATAAGGAGTTGATTATGACCTCTAAAAGTCATTTAGCAAACAAATCATGCGTTCCCTGCAGAGGAGGAGTACCTCCATTGAAGGGGTCTTCAATTAAAGTTTTGCTTCAGGATCTCGGAAATGATTGGTCTGCAAAAGATGAACGTTATTTGGAAAAGGAATATGACTTTAAAAATTTTAAGGAAGCTCTAAATTTCACTAATCGCATCGGTGAAATAGCCGAACGCGAAGGACACCATCCAGACATTAGTCTTTCATGGGGAAAGGTTGTCATAAAACTAGCGACTCATAAAATAAGCGGCCTCACAGAAAGCGACTTTATTTTAGCCGCTAAGTGCGATGAAGTCTACAAAGCGTGATTGCCAATGACAAAATTTAAGCAGTTCCTCGAAAAATACGCCTCTCATCCAGTTTATCGGGCTCCGCGAGGCAGTTCGCTAAACGCCAGAACATGGCAAACCGAGGCACCGCTTCGCATGCTTCTCAATAATCTCGACGAAGAAGTTGCCGAAGATCCGGGCCGACTGATCGTTTACGGAGGTACAGGACAGGCGGCAAGAAACGAATCGGCTGTTGTCAAGATCATTGAGTCGCTGCTTGAGCTGCCGGAAGATCAATCCCTGCTAGTTCAATCAGGCAAGCCTGTTGGCATTATTTCAACACATGCCGAAGCTCCCCGCGTTCTGATCGCTAACAGCAACCTAGTGCCCAAGTGGGCGACATGGGAGCATTTTGAAGACCTGAAGAGCCGCGGCCTTATCATGTTCGGGCAGATGACCGCAGGAAGCTGGATTTACATTGGAACTCAAGGGATTCTTCAGGGCACTTATGAAACTTTTGGAGCTTTAGCGCGCAAACATTTTGGCCGCAACCTAAGGGGCAAGCTTGTCGTAACAGGAGGACTTGGCGGTATGGGCGGGGCCCAGCCTTTGGCTGTGACCCTCAACGACGGGGTTTGCCTTGGCGTTGACATTGATCGGGAAAGGATCGAGAAGCGTCTCAAGACTCGCTATGTCGATAAAATGACCGATAATTACGACGAGGCCAAGCACTGGGCTTTGGAGGCTGTCAATCAGGAAAAACCGCTCTCAATCGGTCTTGTCGGCGATATCGGGACTACGCTTTGGAAGCTGTTGGATGATAAAATCATACCTGATGTTGTCACCGACCAAACCTCGGCCCACGATCCGTTGAATGGCTATATACCTTCGGGATATACGGTCGAAAGCGCAAAAGAACTGAGAAAAGATCCCGGGAAATACCTTGATCTTTCTCTTGAGAGCATGGCGCGCCATGTCAACGGGATGCTGGAACTTAAAAAACGGGGTTCGATCGCTTTCGACTACGGCAATAACATAAGGCAGTTCGCAAAGGAGGGGGGAGCCGAAAAAGCTTTTGACATACCCGGATTTGTTCCCGAGTACATCCGCCC
>SLFE01000259.1 GCA_007124415.1 Waddliaceae bacterium
AATGGCAAAGCGGCGAGCGCCTAGTTTACGTAAATCTCACCGCCGGCGAATTGGAAGGGCTGTCATCGCTCGAATGGACGAACTCAGTGGCCAAAACCAGTAACCTGCCCCCTAAAAAACAGTCTGAAACACTTATCCGAAAATTAAAAAATTGCATTACCTGTGAAGATTTATCAATTATCGTCATTTCCTGTTCCCTTCAATAGACAGTTACCATAAATGGCTTACGAAGAAAGGATATTGAACCGATTATCATTCTCGAAAAATTTTATATGGAAAATAAACTCCTAGTTATGCGATAAAATGACTTTGTCGCCTATGTCGCTGATTAAAGTTGATGACACCTAAAAGGACGATATGCGACAATGGACATAATACATTTTAACTACTTAAGCGAGACTCATGAAAAACCATAAGGCCTCTCTTAGCAAGGTAAAGCTGCTAATACTCGTAACCTCTATCGGCATTACTGCAATATCCGCAACCGGCAGTACTATTGCTAACAACAAATCGACAACTAACATAACTCATTGTGATACAATGCACAGCTCGGAACCGGATCCGCTTCCGAAGGTCTTGAACAAAGAAGAGCTGCTCGCATACAACGATAGCAAGGGAATTGCCGGCCCGCCGGGAAGGGGCGCTACCGCAAAAGCTAAAATCCTAAATAACAAACAAATCAAGCCCGTCGATGAAAGCGAAGACTACAATCTGGACCTTGCCGAAATTTGGGAAGAAGCTTATTGGGATCTCGAAGATAATGACTTGGAATACTGCGACGAGGGTTGGGAAGCCGCTTTCGAAGAAATCCTCGCCCTAGAAGAGGAAGAAACCCTAAAAGAGGAAGAAGCCAAAGAGCAAGAAACGACTGTCTGGGTAAAAAACGTCTCGTTCGACAAAAAGCTCCTCCCCCTGAACGACTATGTCTATAGCAGGTATCGCAACAATTCAGACAGAAAAAACAATGCTGTCGCTTCTGCCTCTCCGGCTCCGATTTCATCCGCTAAACAGGCGGTTGAAAATGCTTCGGGCCAAAATACCCGTAAACGGAATGAGTCGATCCAATCAGGCGGAGGATCGGCGACAGCCAAAGCCCTGCCGGCCCAACCTGATCCGAATGAAACTTCCGTTTGGGTGAAAAATTCAGGTAAAAAATCCGGGCCCCTTCCCCGCAAGCCCGCTGCGATAAAAGTCGCAAAGCAGAAAAAATCGATTGAGTCGGGAGAAGGATCGGCGCTCACTAGCGACTGCGCAAAGGTCAGAATAAAAGATGTCATTCAATTCGGGATCGAATCCGAAACGGAATACGGCTCCCGGGAAGAAACAGGCATCCCCTTTTCAACACACGACCTGAACCCGGAATCGCGCAAAAATATTTTTTTAGCCTGGAAGGCCAGCGCTCTGCCCGAACCCTCTTTTTACTCATTCGACGACGAAATCGACCCTTTTGACGAAGCTGTGCAAGTTGTCAACGACACTGTCTACGACTACAGGAAAAGCCGGCAGGACGACGACTTGCTTGCCCAGGCAGACGCGCCCGCACCGGCTGAACAGCAGGCGCAAGAAAACGCAGACACCGAAAACGCAGATGAAGAAGAAGCGGAACCGGCCGTCAACCGCGTCGTTCCCCCTCCCGAGCAGCCCGAAGAAGAAGTTGTGCAAGAAGAGACAGGTTATTTGGTCAGATTCACCAATGTCGCCATGCAGGAATACCTCAGCTTTATCAGTGAAATCACAGGCAAGAATTTCATATTCGATCCCGCCGATCTCGACTTCAGAGTGACGATCGTTTCCAACGAGCCGACATCGCTGGAAAATGTCATGATCGTCTTGCTCCAGGAGCTTCGCATCCGAGGCATGGATATGGTAGAAGTGGGCAATAACATCATCATTCACAGAGATACCGGCATCAACAGCCCCGCTCATGTCGTCGGCGAAAAAGAAAAGATACCCGACGACGTTGAAATTGTGACCCAGGTCTACCGCCTCGCCAATACCGAACCCGACACGATGTCCGCCATCATCCGCCCCATGCTCTCCCCTGCGGCAGTCATCCAGTCTATACCGGCCAGCGGCCATTTAATCGTCACCGGCCTGAAGTCGAATATCTTGAGAATCACCGATTTGATCAACAGCGTCGACTCTCCCGAGGCAGGCCTCGAAATCGGACAGTATCAGGCCCAGAATCTTCCGATATCCCAAGCGCTGAGCATAGCGCGGGAAATGCTGGCGCCGATCGCCCGCGACAGGACTCTGGTCATGGTTCCCGTTTCAAATAATAACATCGTCTATATCGTAACCACTCCCGGGCTGATGGTTCAAGTGCTTAGTGTCCTATCGAAAATCGACAACGACGAAGAACTTCCCAGAACACCGTTCGACATTGATGCAAGAGGAAGGCCGCTTGTTGATGAGACAGACTTCGAGGCAAGAGCCAGAGCCGTGAGAGACCGGCCTCTCGGCACTGTTGACGTGACTAAATTCTATATCCATAAGCTCCAGTACCGCAAAGGTGACCAAATCCAACAGGCGCTTCGCGCTATCGCTGAAAGCCTTGAAGATATCCAGATTGAAATAGAAGACTACACATTCATTGCCACAATCAACAGCGTCCAGTGGATTCAATCGACAAATTCGCTCATCTTCACAGGGACAACTGAAACCCTTGAGAAGATTAAAGAACTGATTGACGAACTCGACACCTCGCTCCCCCAGGTTCTGATAGAAATACTCGTAATTGAAGCAACCGTTGACGACTCCCTCACTTTCGGCGTCGACTGGGGAACCCGTTTTGGCTCTCCTACCATGGCCGGCGGCCAAGCATTCCTTCAAGAAAACTCGCCTCTTTCCGCGGCATTGGATACAGGGGTTCCGGGAATGAACCTCGATCCGGCGGGTCTTGCCAGGCAGGCAGGATTTAACCTGGGCGTCATCGGAAGGGCCATCTCGCGCGGAGGCTGCGATTTCAACACAATGGGCGCTCTGGTCAGGGCCCTCCATACAGACAGGCGCATTGATGTCTTGCTCAACCCGAAAATCGTTGTCGAAGACAACGCAACAGCGGAATTCTTCGTCGGTATCAATACGCCGTTTCAAACACAATCGATTGCGAATGATTTAGGCACCATCATTACCGGAAACTTCGAATTCCGCGACGTTGGCTCTACGATCAAAATCACCCCGCTGATCGGCAACAATGCGATTATCACCTTGGATATTGAACAGGAGATCAGCAGCGCGGCCCAAAGCAACTTTATCGGCGGCGGAACAACGCAAGTCACACCCGGGGCCGGAGGGGTCGGCGCCGCCGGCGCAACAGGAGGCGGACAAACTGGCTTACAAGAGTCGATCAGCGCGACAGCTGCGACAACAAACATCGGACCGACGACCCGAAGAAGCACAACAAAAACCCGCGTTCATATGCCTGATGGCTACTTCCTCATCTTAAGCGGTCAAATCCGCGATGAAAAAGAAGAAATCAGAACGCAAGTCCCCTGTCTTGGCGGCGTGCCATGGATTGGGTCGCTTTTCAGCTCCAAGCAAAACAATATCACTAAAAACAACCTGATGATATTTATTCGTCCGCAGATCATCGATATCGAACGCATCAATCCGATTACCAAGCGGCAGCAAGACATCTGGACTGAAAGAAAACGCCTTCCAAAGCGCTGGGAGTATGAAGTTGATGAAGCCCTTCAGTGGTTTAATGTCAAAGAACCCTACTGCGCCCCTGAAAGAAGACCTCTCAGAGAGTAATGATCAAAAATTGTATCAGCTTATTCCTGGCTTTGGCAATCCTTACAGGCTGCAATCCCGCAGCCCTTAAAATCGATCCGTGCGTCGAATACTTCCCCCCCGATCACTATATCAAAAAGATGCCTTCAGCATTTGAACCGCTGACAGCTGAAGAAAGGGATACCGATTGGGGGCGCGAGCTTGTAATCGCCGACAATTTCGCCCCCGACCTCGACCTTTATCGAGCCATCACCGGCTACAAAAGGGCGCTTATTTTGCTTCCTCCGGATAAAACCGAACGAAGGTTTCAAATTGAGTATGATATCCTCCTTTGCTATTACTACGGAGGAAAATACCATGATGCGATCGAGACATTTGAGCACGGATCCCTAGCCAATGTTCCCGCCGACTTTCCCGCTTTTCGCGATTTATTGATCATTCTTTACGAAGCTTACGGAAAAGTTTGCAGTCCCTACAAACAAGAAAGCATCCTGAAGCTCATTCAGGAATACGATGCCGGACTCTACAGCAACCTTGAACTTTCAACAGCGCTTATCAACGCGGATTTCTGCCAGATTCAAACTTCCTACACAGAGCATCCCCTCGGAAAGCCCCTGCAAAGCCGCTTTCAAGGCTTTTATCAAAACAAGCTCTCTGTTCGCAGGGCGCAGATTTTAAATGCCGTTCTACCGGGAGCCGGCTATTTTTATACAGGGCAAAACAGAACGGCAATAACCGCGTTTATCCTGAACGCCGCCTTCATTGCAGCAACGTACGAGTTATTCCATAACGGCTATCCGGCCGCCGGCGCTATTACAGCCAGCTTGGAATTTGGATGGTATTTCGGAGGAATCAACGGAGCGGGCCTGAGCGCCAAATATTACAATGACCAACTTTATAACTGCTACGCCAAAGACTTTATGCTCGATCACTACCTATTCCCTGTATTAATGTTGGAAAAATCCTTTTGACCATGAAAAAAATAATCTTTTTTACACTCATTCCATTAATCTCCCTTGCGGCGGATCCATGGGGAAAAGATGCCGACTTGATTAACCCGGCTCCTTACGCCGCAGTTAAAAAGAATACCCCTTTGGTCAAATTTGCCGAAGTGATGATCAAGTTCCACCAAAACAACATTTCAAAAACTGACGGCCCCAGAAGCCACTATGTTCCTAGCAGCTCTCAATACACGCTCGACGCCATCAAAAAATACGGCTTCTTTTACGGCTATCTCCTTGGCTGCGACCGCCTGATGCGGGAAAACAACGATCCTTGGATCTATCCCAAAACCAGCGGTAAGTACAACTGTCTCAAGTACGATCCTGTCAAATAAGGTTTCGCTCTTGAGCTTTATTTCACACTCATGCAACACTTCATATCTGCGAATATCTGATTAACACAAAAGGAGTCATTAATATGAGCAGCCCTATAGAACATCCTGACCTGAAAAACATGTGTGCGATCATGAACAAACTCGAACAAAGCTGCAAGGAAATTCAGGCGCATGGCGATTCTTCAACGATCCCGCTTTCGAATGCCGAGTTAATTTTAATGAACGCGGCCCAAAAAATCACCGATACTGCATCTCGAAAATGGAAGACTTTAGCAACTGAGCAAGTCGCACAAGTGGTGACAGGGAGCAGGACGTCGGCTGTTGATTTGATTCCGATAATTATCAGCGAAGAGGGAACGATCCTCTCCATGCCTCAATTTTCAAAACCCGGTCAAGACAGATACGTTTTTTCAGGCGGCAAAGCTCATGACGGAGAAACCGCTGCCAAGGCGGTTTTGAGGGAGGCTGAGGAAGAGCTGAAGCTGTCTCAATGTTTAGATAATAAAAAAATCGTTCATCCCGGTTATTTAACCATAATGCATGTCCAGTCCCATCCCAAGCACGACGCCCGGGGGCTCTGCTCATTTCCCTTTGTCAAATTTATCGTCGTCGACAAAGAAAAAGAGAAGGAATTTCTCAAACTTGATAAAAAGGCTGAACTTAAAGGGTGGTTCGAACCTTCCGACGACTTTGCCGGAAAGGTGCCCTGTCATTTCTCCTATGATGATTTTTCTCAACTAGCCCGTGAAGAAGGCCGCGGCAAGCTTATCGGCCACATGCGCTTTAGGCAAACCCTGGCAAAATATCTCGCTGAAATCGCCCCGGGCGGAAAAGTTGATCTCGGCAAGCTTCAAACCATCACCGATCCTGCAACCAAAATTTATCAACTTTCCGTTCTTGAAAAAACACGCTTCACAGCCGAAGAACTCGAGCAAGCGGCCGCTGATTACAAGATCAAAGGCACCCTAAAGGTCAACAAAGAAGTTGTGGATAAAATTGCATCCGCCTTCAGCGAAGCTCAAGAGAAACTTGAAGAGTATCAAATGACTGGAAATGAAAAAATTAAATGGCATGATGTGAGCAAGTATCTTTTAACGAAAGGCGATCCCGTTAATAAATATCCGGGGCTCTCTGCCATTATCGAAAAAACCGTCCGTGAAAAGCTTGGCATTGATAGGGAACATTCCCTTATCACAATAGAAGCGCCTCCCTTGTACGCCACCTATACTGTTGACGGAAAAACCGTCTCAGTGCCTGTTCCCCGCCACATGAGCGTTGAACAAGCTGTAGCCGGCTCAATCTATTCCGGCAGCTCCGATGCCCCTCGTGAGCTATCGGTGACCGTCAAGCAGCTATCGTGCCATAACGAAGGCTTTACAGCCGTGTGCGACGTTGTTTAAATCGGAATTGCAAAGCGCCTGCCAGGCGCTTTGCATCCTCTCTCATATTTCATAGAGTATGCCAACGGCATGATTTTTGAATACGCCTGTGGGGACGACTCCCAGGCGGCATTCAAGAAGAACATCTTCGCCGGATTGCGCCCGCATGACCAAATGAAGCTGCGCCTCTGACTGATGAGCAAGGGAAGCGAGAGCTTTTCTCCATTCGTCGGCGCCCTGAACGATATGGCTTAAGTAATCGTGGACAAATTTTTCGGGTTCAAGCCCGAGATACGTTTTTGTCATATCATTGGCAAAAAGCATGGTTCCCTCTTTCAAGGAGTACATAATCACGAGGCAGGAAGTCTCGCTCCTGAAAGAATCAAATAGGCGCCTCTGATCCAGGGCGATATTGTCTATCGACACGTCCCGGAATCTCGATGCTGTCGTAAACTGGCTGGAGGTGAACTTCTGAGCGATATCGATACATTTTTTCAATTGGTAGGCTGCATTGAGGCTGTCGACCGGCTTGGGCGGAATTTTCCGAGTGCCTGCATTTTCCTGCACTTTGGGAACGTCTTCTTGCTGGGCTTCCTCCACGCTTTCAAAATCGGATAATTTGAGCAATGTATCCAGATCATAACTTAAATCATTGATCGAATCCTGCAGCTTTTCAATTTGCTCCTGCTTATTCTCCATAGTTGATCTTAAGTCATTGACTGTTTGTGCATATTCGGCGAGGAGTCTGTCTTTTTTCTTAAGCTGTTCCAGTGAATGCCGAAGCAGCGTTTCGTTTTCACTTCGCACCTTTTCCATTTGTTTTTTCAGCTCATCGTAGGCCTGTTTTTTTGCAAACCACTTTTGCTTGATCTCATGAATTTCCTGCTGAAGAGCGTCTTCTTTTTGCTGAAACTCATTTACTGCCTCATAACTTAAGTCGGGTTTTGGGGCGGGAGGAACGGGAAAGGACTTTTCAGAAACGGCAAAAGATGCCTCCTGAGGGGATTGAAGAAACATTCCTTCCCACTTTATCAAGGCAAGAGCTAATATAATAGTCGCGCAAATAGCTAATAACAAACCACTTGAAAAAAGAAGCCATCGAGCGTTCACATCCATTGAACCGGCAGTTAACAACGTCAATAACATGACAGGAGCTAAGTAACATGCCAGAATAATGACAATTAGCGATTGCCTCAATTTCTCCTGCTTTTCCTTCATGATGCGCCACGGCCTTAGTCCGCTTTTTCCACAACTCGTTCACCAATTATGCATAAAATTCTCATCGATCCCGTTTTATAGCTTTACCTTTTCCCGGGTTTTCTCAACTCGGGCAAGCATTACACACAACATTATCGAGGCACTGTGAAAAAAGCAGGCTTAAAAGGTTAAGATAACAAATTAGGAAATTTGCTAGCAAACTCTTAGAAGAATATCGATGGAACTGACTGTTAAATTCGGTTTCCAGGGATTCTGCGAGCTCACGGCGGCGATGGAAAGGACATCTTTGTTTTCAGGATAATGAATATACCAGCTGCTTTCCTCAGAGATGCAGAAGTACTCCAATTCAACCTCAAACTCATTGGTTATTAAACGTATGCGCCCTTTTAGCGGGTGAATAAAAGGGCGGAATCCCGCTTCAAAAGGAGCGTCAAGCGGGATGGCCGCAAAGCCATCGGGTGTGCGCTGCCATTTTTTAGGGATTTCTTTGAGCTCGCCGTCGGCATAATACCGGCTGCGGGAATCAACCATTAAAATGTTGTCGCCCTCTGGAAGTCGGAAATGAATCTGGCTGCCCGCAAGAGAGTCGGCAGAGCTGACAACGGCGTGATGCATTTTCAGCATGTCGTCTACAACTGCAGCTTCCACCTCGATCCGATACTTTTGCCCTTCGGAATTGTCTTCGTCACCGGTAATCTGCGCGTGAAGCTTGTTTTCGGACTCTTTAACCTCCCACGGAAGATATCGCGCCTCCCCGTGTGGGTAGGGATCTTCATTTTTACCCAGCAAAGCTTTATGCCGGCAGCCGAAATGCGGACCGATAAAGCCATTATCCGCTTTTTGAATGACTTCGACTCCCCCCTTTTTAAAGCCGGTCAAATTCAACCCTTGCTTATAAGAGAATTTGGCCGTCGCGTCTTCGGATTTTAAAGTAATCTCTTCTGCCATGCTGTTATCAATTCAACACCTTGCGCCTAATTTTTGTAAATGGGAAAGAGCTGAATACCCAATCGCATGCAAGTTTTTGCGCTTCGGATCTTCGGAAAAAAGCTTTATTTGACTACGGGCAAAATGATATGGGAAGGAGTCTTTTCGCCAAAATGGACAGTGTTAAAGGCGACTTCAGGGGCGGCCTTAGGGTTGCCTCCATTATTCAGATTTTTATCAAACTGAGGGAAATTAGAACTGCTGACGGAGATTCTGACTCGGTGGCCTTTGGCAAAAATCATGCTTGTCGACCATAAGTCCACTTCCGCCTCAACAGGCTTTCCCGATTCGAATCCTTCAACGGTTCCCAGTCTTCTGATGCCGTCAGCGACCAAAATACTTTTTCCGTCGGGGTAGACATCCATAAGACGGACGCAGACATCAGTATCTTTTTTATCGGTCTCAAAGTAAATTTTTGCAAATATCCTGCCGGTAACCTCAAGATCTTCATTCAGGGGCTCGCTTGTAAAAACAATGACATCGTTTCTTTTTTCGATCACCCTCTGATCTTTAGGCCCCGATTCAATGAATAAATTTCTTCCCCCTACAGTCGGAACGGGATTTGCGGGGTCGTAGCGAAAGGATGCGGCAGAAGATTCAGGCTGCTTATTCTTGGACAGCGAATTTTCAGATCCCAGGTAGTATATCTCAGGCTCGCTTGGCACTGGCCATGAATCGGCGGTTCTCCACTCATTGCCGACGCTCCCGGATCCGTCGAAAGGGCCCATAGTGTAATAAATCACCGGAGGAATTTCTGCAAATTCATTGGTCTTTCCTTTCAAATGAAAATCAAACCATCGTTTTGCCGAAATCTCGAACGGCGGCTTAGCGCCGTTGGAAGGGATTTTGAAATCTCCAAGATCAAGACTGCGGGGCCAATGATGCGTCCAGGGACCCATAACAAGAATTTGCTTTCCTTTCGCCCTCTCCTTTCCTTTCTTTTGAGCGGCGAGAAAAGCGTCAATCGTCCCTTGGGAAAAGGTATCGTACCACCCGCCGTAATGAAGGGCGGGAACGTTCACGCGGTGAGCTTGCGAAAGGCAGTCGCCGCACTGCCAAAAGAGGCTGTCCTCCCCTAATTGAGTGACGAACTTCATGACCGACGGATCGCTAGCGTAGCACCCAAGCCATCCCTCTACCTGGCTTTTCCTCAAAGCTCCGCCCATGTATACCGCATGATGGTACATGTGCGAGGCGGCAAAGCCGACATACTGAGCATGGAGGCTTTCGGGTGCGGTCGGAGCCATCAAAAGCTGCGTCATACCCATGGCTGAAAATCCCATGGTGCCAACCTTTCCGTTGCTGTACGGACTTTTTGACAGCCATTCAACGGTATCGTATCCGTCCTGAAGCTCCCCCCAGCCATCTGTGATCCAGGGAAGCGCCTTTCCGTCTCTGTCCAAAGAGTTGCGCGCGTCCTGTATGGCGACAACATATCCCGACTCGGTTAGCGGGACAAATGATTCATGAAAAGCCCGTTTGCCGGAAGGTGTTCTGACAAGAACGACCGGGCAATCCTTAGGATTTTCTTTGGAGAGGTATATGTCTGTAGGAAGCTTGGTTCCGTCGCGCATCGGGATGGCGATCGTTAAATCAGGCTCCCTCTCTGCAGAATGTACAAAAAAAGAGACAAGTAAAAGTGCAAAAAAAGCGCTGAAACAAATAATTTTTTTGGCAGACTGCATTGGAATCCTTATGGTTAATTTAAAAGCCGGATGCGTCCCGGCAAACCCCATCTTTTAAGCTTTTGCGGCTTTTGCAGACAGCCGGGATTTGATGCGGCTTGCCTTATTCAGCTTATAAATGCCTTGCTTAACGGTTTTATCGGCCATGCTGTAAGCTTTTTTCAATCGATCGTTGACTTTATCCTGATCGCCGGTTTTGAGCGACTCCTCAAATTGTCGTATCGAAGTTTTAAACTGCGACTTCAGCGTTTTGTTGCGCTGTCGGCGCTTTTCGTTTTGAAGCATTCGCTTTTGAGCGGTAGGTCTCTTTTTTTTCTTTGTCTCTGTATCTGCTGCCATTTTTCCTCTTACATTTATTTAGATTTTTAATTGAATTTAGATTATAATGGATTTTCCTAAATTCGTCAAAGTGTTTCCCTTTTTTTGATAGGTTCATAGCCACCAAAATCCCGGCATGTGGTACAATTTGACCTATGAAATATATCTCCGACGAAGAACAGCCCCTCCTGGACGCCCTGGCCAAAATGGCTCACGGCAGCTCAAAATCGACTCTTCGTTCCTGGCTTAAGCTAGGGAGGGTGCTCGTCGACGGTAAAGTCTGCAAGATCGGATCCTCCCGGGTAATGAAGGGTCAGACCGTAGCCATAAAGAAAAAAGTTGATTCTTCCGAAATACAAATACTTTACAGCGACCGCCACATTGCGGTTATTGACAAGCCCGCCGGCATCTTGAGCGTTTCCGCCCCTTACGAGAAAGGTGAAACCGCCCACGGATATATCAAAAGGATCCACAAACCTCAAAAGGTATATCCTGTCCACCGCCTGGACAGGGAAACGTCGGGTGTGATGGTTTTCGCCCTAACAGAAGAGGCCAAAGATGATTTAAAAAAACAATTTGAAAAGCATGCGGTCATCAGGCAGTACTACGCGATCGTTGAAGGGCACTTAAAGGAAACAAAAGGCACCTGGAAAAGCCTCCTTTCAGAAGACAAAAACTACAAAGTTTACAGCACGCGCAGCCCTTCTAAGGGAAAAGCTGCAGTCACCCACTACTGCGTTGTTAAAACGACAAAAAAAACAACTCATCTTGTTCTAAACCTGGAAACGGGCAAAAAAAATCAAATCCGCG
>SLFE01000023.1 GCA_007124415.1 Waddliaceae bacterium
AAAACATCTCAGCGGCAAGGGGGGGAAATTCCAGGGCCGCGCTTTTGTCGATGAAAAATTAGTTGCGGAAGCAGAAATTGGTTGCGTTTTGATTGAAAAAACTACAATTTAGAAATTAAATCTTTAAAAAGAGAATAACATGACTCAAGCTAAGATTCACCCGGCCGCTTATGTGGAAGAGGGGGCCCAAATAGGAAAAAATGTCACAATCGAACCTTACGCTGTCATCAAAAAGAATGTCAAGCTTGGCGATAATGTCCTGATTAAGTCCCACGCCTACATCGAAGGGACTACGGTTGTGGGAGACAATACCGTTATTTATCCCGGAGCGTGCATTGGCTGCCCTCCGCAGGCAATCAGGTACAGAGGGGAACAATCCCTCATTGAAATTGGCAAAAACTGCCAGATACGCGAGTATGTGACGATCAATTCCTCGCTCGGGAGCGACTCTCTTGTGCACATCGGGGACAACTGCATGATAATGGCCTACTGCCACCTGGCGCATAACAGCTGGCTCGGCGACAATGTGATCATGAGCAACAACGCCGCCCTTTCCGGCCATGTCGTCATTGAGGACCATGCCATCATTGGCGGAAAAACCGCCATTCATCAGTATGTGCGCATCGGAAAATACTCCATGATCGGGGGCTTTAGCCCCATAGGACAGGATGTCCCTCCATTTACCATAGGGCGGGGCGAGCCTTTCAGATTCGGCGGGCTCAATCTCGTCGGCCTCAAGCGCCACGGTTTCCCTATTGGTACAAGACGGGAGTTAAGCCGTGCCTTCCGAATGGTTTACCGTTCGAAGCTCAAGCTTGACGAGGCGATCAATCGAATTGAAACCGAGCTGAAACCTTTGCCGGAAATCAAATATTGGCTGAATTTTTGCAAAAAATCAAAAAGAGGGTTGATCGGCCTTGGAGGCGTTCACAGAAATCAGAATGTACACAGCGACTACTTTCTTGAAGATGAACTGAACGAAGTCAACGAATACACAACAACGACCGCTTGAAGTTTTCATGAAGATCGTTTTTTTCGGCACACCCGAATTTGCCGCTAAGACTCTCGAGTATCTGATTGATCAGGGGCTGGAGGTCGTGGCCGTAGTGACAAAGCCCGACAAGCCTCAAGGCCGGTCGGGCCGCCCCCTTCCTACCCCTGTCAAAGAGATGGCGCGGGAAAAAATACCCGATATTCCCGTATTTCAGCCTCAAAAAGCCTCCTCCTCCGAATTCATACATACCCTTTCCAATTACCCCGCCGATGTTTTTGTCGTTGTCGCCTATGGCGAAATCATCAAGCAGGAGCTGATCGATATGCCGAAGCTGGCCTGTCTCAATGTCCATGCCAGCCTCCTTCCTCAATACCGGGGGGCCGCGCCGATTCAGCGGGCTATCATGGAAGGGAGGAAAGAGACCGGGGTGACCATTATGCACATCGTCAGGAAACTTGACGCCGGCCCTATGATCAAGCAGGCAAAAGTCAAGATCGGCCCCAATATGACCGCGGGCGAGCTTCACGACATATTGCAACAGGCCGGTGCCGAAGTACTGGTCCAGGTTCTGGAGGAAATGGAGCAAGGCCCCGTTGAAGAAATTTCGCAGGATGAAAATCTGGCTACATATGCTAAAAAAATCGAGCAGGAAGATTGCGAGATCCATTGGGAACTTCCCGCGCGCCGCCTTTTTAACCTAATCCGCGGCACATCCCCCTTTCCCGGCGCCTGGTGCCGGGTATGGATCAAAGGGGAAGAGAGACGGATGAAAATCCTAGAGGCGCGAGTCGTTCAAGGGTATACGGAAACTCCCGGGAATCTTCTTGAATATGGAAATGACGGCATCATCGTCGCCTGCGGCGACGAGTCCCTCCGCTTGATCAAAGTTAAGCTCGAAGGTAAAAAAGCCATGACCGCCGAAGAGTTTGCTCGCGGCGTCCCGCAGCAAGATGTTCGCTTGATCCGCTTGTAAATTAATTTCGAAAATACATATAATGCTTACATTTCTCGAGGATACTTATGAACATTTCCCCCTTAATCACACGCGCTCCTCAATTATTCAAAGCAAAAGAAGCATCTCTTGCGGTAACGTCGCTTACGCAAACGGTTGCCGACTTCACTTTAAAATACATCGGCGCTATCAGGCAGAGCGGATTTTTTATGCTTGGCGCCCAGGATATAGCTTCGGGGTATAAAAATCGGTTTTACCGATGGAATCTGATTGGACATGATGAAACTGTCACGCGGGCCTTTTGGAAAGCCGTTGCCGGATCAACGCTTTTGATTTCGGGATTCTTTGGCCTCTGGTCGTCGATTGACTACATCAATAAAGGATATGCAACCCCTTTAAACGAACAACTTTTTACCGCAGGCAACATTTTCTTTCTGTTTTCAAGCATTCTGCGATTGAAAACCTGCATTGACGATTTTTTGTCTGCGGAAAGCAGGCAGGAGGAAATCTCTGCCATGATGGGAGTCGGAGCCAATATTTGCTATATCGTCTCCGCGGCAATGATGCTCTTCGCTCCCCCCGCAGCCTTCGTCATCATTCTTTGCAGCGTCGGAACGACAACCTCATTTCTTCAGGCCATTTACGACTACGCGCTAGAAAAAAGAAACTTTCAATTGCCCTGAAACCATTTCATTTGATAACATACCGCCCTGAACAGTTTAAAATAGAGGTGGTTGCTATGTCAGAAAACAGTTTAATAACAAGCGTCGGCCCAGCTGCAAAAAGTGTTTGGAGCGGGATTCAGGAATACGCGGGCAAAAACGAAGGCATTTACAAAGGGATTCAACTAGGAGCGATTATTCTTGGCAGTATGCCCGCTGCGGAATGCGGCGCCAATTTGAACCGGACTTTCAGCAGCTTCATGGATGTCAGCGATGCAGCAGGAATTGTTCCAGATACTATGGGGGCGCTTGGAGATTTAAAAAACAATTTGATAGAGAACTGCAGCGAGTACGGAAAGCATGATAAGTTGTCGGATAGAATAAAAAATATCAAGATCGACGTTCTTAGCTTCGCACAGAATGTTAGCG
>SLFE01000128.1 GCA_007124415.1 Waddliaceae bacterium
AAAAAAAAAAAAGTAAAAAAGACAGAAGCAAAAAAAACGGTAAATAAACCGAAGAAAAAATCGGCTCCGAAACTCAAAACGATCCGGGTCGAAACAGCTGAACGCGTTCTCAGAACTTTTAAAGAACTAAAAAAAGAAAAAACAAAATAGCCGCTACCAGTAAATATAGCCTTGCTTGACTAAGAGCTCGGCATTTAAAATAGCGCACCCTGCCGCACCGCGTATTGTATTGTGCGACAGTATGGAAAACTTCCAGTCAAAATTAGCGCATTCTCTAACCCTTCCTATACTGACAGCCATCCCGTTTTCAACATCCCGCTGCTTTTTAGGTTGGGGAAATTGATCTTCGTGAAAGTAGTGGATAGGATATTTGGGAGCCGAAGGAAGCCCCAGTCCTTGAGGCTCTCCCTTAAAGTTCTTCCATAGGTCAATGATATCCTGCTTAATCGCCTTCTGCTTTAATTTGACCGAAATATTCTCCAGGTGGCCTTCCGAAACGGGAACACGGTTGCATTGAGCGCTGATTTTAAAATCAGCATTGGCTATGCGATCCCCTGTGAACGTCCCCAGGATTTTTAAAGGCTCGCTTTCCACCTTTTCCTCTTCTTCGGCAATATAGGGAATCACATTGTCGTCGACTTCAAGTTTTGTCGCTTTTTGATTGCCCGCTCCCGAAATTGCCTGCATAGTCGAAACGTGAATTGATTCAAATCCATATTGATCGTGCAGCGGCTTGAGCGCCATCGCAAGACCGATGACAACGCAATTGGGGTTTGTGACGATAAAACCGTTCTCATGGTAGCTTTGCTTTTCCAATAATTTAAAATGCCTGCTGTTGACTTCAGGGATCACCAAAGGGACAAAAGGATCCATCCTATGGTTTTTTGAATTAGAAATAACAGCGTAGCCCTCACCGGCATATAGCTCCTCAATGGGGCCGGCGACAGAGCAATCCAAAGCCGAAAAGGCAATAGCGGTCTGATGGTCGGGCTCGCACTTGGCAACTCTTATCTGGCCGATCTCATCAGGCAAGGGAGTCGCCATTTGCCAATCCACGGCTTCGGCATACAGTTGACCGGCCGATTTTTCAGATGCGGCGAGGCACTCGATAGCAAACCAGGGATGGACGCTCAAGAGTTGAACAAAACGCTGTCCGACAAGCCCTGTCGCCCCCAAAATCGTCACTGGTATTTTTTTTCGATAATAAAATTCTACATTCATCGACATGACGCTTCCTTGTTTTCAAAAAACTGCATTAGAAGCCTCACACCAAAGCCCGTTGCATATTTGGGCAGATATTCGCCCGCTTCGGAAAGAAAAGCTGTTCCTGCGATATCAAAGTGAGCCCAGGGAACATCGGTTATGAATTCCTGCAAAAAAAGAGCCGCTTTTATGGAACCCGCTTCCCGTCCTGATACGTTTTTCAAATCGGCGATATCGGACTTGAGCTTCTTTCGATACTCTTCGATCAGCGGAAACCGGAGGGCGCGCTCGTGAACTTCCTCTCCCGCTTTGATTAGAGCGTCTGATAATCCATCATCGTTCGACATCATCCCTGTATATTCTGATCCCAGGGCGATCACCATCGCCCCTGTCAGAGTTGCCAAATCAATCACCTGAGAAGGTTTGATGCTCTTGCATACGTATGAAAGCGCATCGGCAAGGATCAAGCGCCCTTCAGCGTCGGTGTTTCCGATTTCAACAGTTTTACCGGAATGGCTGGTATAGACGTCACCGGGTTTATAGCTTTTTGAGTCGATGGAATTTTCAGCGGCCGGAATGACAACGATAATATTTTGCTTCAGGCGGGTCGAGGCGGCCGCCAGAATAAGGCCCAGGCAAGCGCCGGCGCCTCCCATATCACACTTCATCGTCAACATATCTTTTTTTAGATTAAGCCCTCCTGTATCATAGGTAACTCCTTTTCCAACAACGGCTGTCACCTCTTTAGAATCGGGATTTCCTTTATATTCGCAAACAATAAGGGCAGGATCAATAGAGGCGCCCCTCCCGACTGCCAAAATCAGATCCAGCTTTTCACCTTCCAAGCGTTTTTTATCAAAAACAGTCGTATTGACCGATTGATACTGCTCGGAAAGCGCTCTGGCTGCATCGGCCAGGTATCTGGGATTGACTTCGTCGGCATTGCGATTGACAAGATCTCTGGCAAGATAGACCCCTCTGACAACATTTCTCACATGATCAACATATTTCATGTCGTCCGACTCGATCCCGATCAGCGATATTTCTTTCAGCTTGTCGGAATTTTCTTTATGAGTCACGTATTCGTCAAATCGATAATAGGCCAGCAAAACTCCTTCGACCATCCCCTTGAGAATGTCTTTTCTCGATAGGAATTCAACCTGAGGAAAAATAATATTGGCGTGCGAGGCGTTAATCTTTTTGATACTGCCGGCAACGCTTCCGTATGCGCAGCGGATGCTCTCTGCCGACATTTTATCCGGATCGCCGAGCCCTAAAAGCAAAAAGCGGCTTTCTTTCTGCCCGGCGGGATAAAGCAATAGGGTTTCGCCGCACTCCCCCTTAAAATCATCGGTTCTGATAGGATGCCGTAGTATGCTTTCCAGCTTGCCGATGACTGCGGCATACTCGTTTTTTTTCTTCCCTTTGTACAAAGGAATCACAAGAACATCGCTCTTGGCCCGAGAGGTAAGGGTTGGCGTTCGTTTGAATTTAACCGGCACTCTTTCAAATTGGCTTGGCTTCATTTAAGACACCTCGCTAAAATGGAAGATCATCTTCGGCAGGCAGATTTCCCGCCATTTGAGGAGCGCTGCCCTGATCAGAAGGGGCTGAATATTCGTAGCCCTGCTGACCGTTTGACTGAGCTTGCGGCTGCGCGGCCTCTCCCCCCTGCTGGCTCTTCCCAAAGCGCGGAAATTGCAGATGATGGGCATCCACTTCAAGCTGCACATGGTTTTTCCCGCTGGAGTCGGTCCAAATCGTAGGCTTTCTGAAATTTCCGGTCACAATTACCGCTGAACCTTTTTTCATATGAGCGATAAGATTATCATAGCCTTCGCCCCAAGCGGCGACGCGGTACCATATCGTCTCCTCCTGACCGTTCTGCCATACGTTGACAGCTAAGCGGAAATTGGTCACTTTGCGGCCCTGGGGGGTAAAACGGGTTTCGGGGTCGGCCCCCAAATGCCCTGCAATAATAATGGTGTTCATATCGAGTCCTTTCGTTTATATATTGATAATAATTCTTGCTCATTACTATGTTGCTATTGATGAGGTTTTATGGCAAGTAGAGAAGAGGTTCTTTCAAAAATTCAAGCGCTGAAAAGGGATCTTTCCCGATCCGGTGCGAATCAAAACGACCACGCAGAACTGATAGAGGCCAGGAGCGCGCTCGAGAAGGAAATTGACAGGCTGAAGACTAAAAGTGAAGAGTCCGATTCGAAGGAAGACCTGTTGCAAGAGTGCCTGGCCAAGCAGAGGGAGATCGACCATCGTCTCGACGACCTCGAAGAATGGACAGACGAGGAGGCATCCCGCGTCAGGGAGGAGATGATCTCCCTTATCCTGGAGATTCATCCGGATCAAAAGCAAAACTATGAAGATCTTGCAAAAAACTATCAGGAACTTTGCGACCTCGACCGGCTGACGACCAAAACCGAACGAAACATCAAACAAATGATTGAATCCATTGAAGAGGCTCAGCAAGTCAGAGGCAAAGTGCGGAAAAGGGGCGTTCTCAGCTACATCATAGGCCGCAATCCTAATGTCCTTATCGGCAAAAGCCTTCAAAATATACATCAAATCGCCGAAGATATGCTCAAGCAAATACCAGATTTGTCGCGGAATAGCGCAGCACCTAAAAATCTAAAAACCCTCTACGGATCATTGGAAAAACTCTTAAAGGATTTAAGCGCCCGCACCCAAGGGCAATGGAGTTTTAAGACGATCGACACAACATTTACGGACGCCAAGGAAAATCTTGAACTCTTTCTGGAATCCCACACTCTAGAGAGCAAAGCCCTTCGAACAAAGCTGAAATCATCGGAAATCAAACTTAACGACTGGATTGAAAAGAACAGCAGCTAGAAATGTCGCGGTATTCTGCGCCTAAACTCAAATTACCTTTAGCGATCAAGGCGGCCTCCTTATTCGAACACTTTTGCCTGATCTTTTTTATGAGGTCTACGTCTTTGTTCTCATTAGGACTTGAAATGTAGGCGGACAAGTACGTCTTCCTATCCCAAATACACCATTTCTTAAAAGTCCGGTCAGCCTTCTTCCAGGCTTTTCCGGCAGATAGGCCCCTCTGATGATAAATGATGAACAAATCAGCGCGAAAAGAGGGCTTGGCAGAAGATGACCAACAGCAATTATCCGATTTTTGACGACGTGTTGACAAGCTCATAGAGGAAAGATAGGCCAAGCCCAGCTTTTGGTTAATCTCTTTTCTAAAAAAGCGCTTCGACTGATGACTCTTTCTTAATTTTTTTATTCTGGATGATTGCGGACTGCTATAAGAAGCCAGCAAACCCTGAAAAAGTTCTATAGTGATATTTTCCGGCCTGCCTATTTCAAAAACCTGAATCGATTTCTTTCCCTTCCCGCTCCCCTTATTCCCCTTGATAAGAAAAACCCCCTTTTTTATTATAATTGCCGTTGAATGGTTGTCCCATCCAGTGGGAATATTGACAATCTTGCCTTTTCTATAGCGGGAGAATAAAATTTCGGGATCAGCCTCAACATCGCAAATCGTGAAAGCCTTGACAATGTCTTTTTGCTCTTTCTCTGTCAGATCCGCATCGGCGCTTAAAAAAAATTTGCTGATCGAGCGCCCGATTTCAGGAAAGGTAAAATCAGTTAAAAAACCTCCATAGCTGAACATCCTATCGATCAAATTAAATGATCCTTTAATTGAAAATCGATGAGCTAGAAATTTTCTCATCAAGATTTCATCGGATTTAAAAGAAAGGGCCCGATCGATGTAATCAGCGTAATCATCCTCATGTCTTTGCCTGAATCCCCTATATAAATAGATTAGCCAGGGAGCGCCCTCTTTTTCATCCAAACATGGAACATTTTGATCAATGAGCCACTTAGCCTCCTCAAAGTCCGCATAGTCGTATGCAGCGCGCCACACTAGCGAACGTCCTTTGGCATCAGCGGCTTTTAAATCAACGCCCCTTCCTGCCAATGTCTTAACAGCACTCCAATCACCTTTTGAAGCGGCCTGATAGGCTAAATGGATATTTAGATTCATTTCAAAATACCATGTATAACACTCCTTTAACAAGATTGAATATTAGTGGGAACAAGTAAATAACCAATGCAATTACTAATTAATGGTAAATAAATGAAAATTATGAAGATAGAATAAGAACAGAAAGTTCCCATTCGCTAAATGGGATGATAAAGGCCAAAGAAGATGGCTTTGGCCTCATGAACTAGATTTTGATCATTCCCGGCTCTTTGCCGCCGCCTTCGTCTTTGGGGCGCTGAGAGGCTTTCCGCTTCTCTTCCTCGGACTCCTCGCTTGATCTGTCATAGCGGCCTTCGGAGATGTCGCGGCAAATTTTTCGCCATTTTTCAACAGTTTCCACATAAAGAGGGGCAAACGCGCGCAATGCCGACGAAACAGCGTATTCCATGTCAAGAGTGCAGTGCAGCAAAATCAACTCTTCATTGACAGCCACGCCGCAGCCTCCACCGGCCATCTGTCCTCCTAGCATCGAACCCTCAAGCAATCTTTCATAAAGTTGCAATTTTGTTTTATCGTCGCTTGGCAGTCCGTCAAGCAAAGGGGAATAAAGATACATCCTCTTAGAGTTCGGCTCATAGGTTAAATGCAATGAAAACTCGTCGTCAATTCCCAGAATGCATGTATTATTTTCATCAAATTCCAAACCTTCAAGTCCAAGTTCTTTTCCAAACTCTTTCAGGTTTTCTTTAGCATTTTCTAAGGACATTAAAGCCTCCTGAATCAATCAATAAATGTTTACTCTCACACGAAAATTTTGCGCTCATCGAGATTTAATCGCAAGCATAAAATATAGCTGCACAAAGGCTAGCTTTGTTTATAATTAGATTATATTCATTTTGCATAATAAGTGGCAATTGTTTATGTGAAAAGGTATGGCTTTGCCGCAAACCCTTGAAATAGAAATGGGACGTCCCACTCCGCTGGGACCGCAAATTTTGGATGGAGGTGTCAATTTCACACTTTACTCCAAAGATGCGCTGTCCGTCACACTCCAACTCTTTGAGTACAATTCTGATAAAAAATGCGCAAGTCCAATAGCCTCTATAGTCTTAGATCCCCAAAAAAATAGAACGGGGAAAGTCTGGCATGTGTTTGCGGGGGGGCTGCCCGATAAAATCCTTTATGGTTACCTCATTGACAACGACAGCTTACTATTAGATCCTTACGCCCCGGAAATCTGGAGCGGCAGCATCTGGGGAGAGCCGAACAAAGTTTATGAAGGGCAAAAAAAATTTTATTCACCATTAGGACTTATAAACCGTTCATCTTCATTCGATTGGGAAGGAGATGCTGCACTCCGAACCCCTATTAAGGATTTAGTGATCTATGAACTCCACGTCCGCGGATTCACAAGGCACAGCGGTTCGAAAGTGCGCTATCCGGGAACCTATTCGGGTCTAATAGAAAAAATACCTCACCTTAAAAGTCTGGGAATAAACGCTGTAGAACTTATGCCGGTCTTCGAATTCAATGAATTGTCCTATTGTCGAACCTGGGTCGAATCCCGCCAGACTCTATTGAACTATTGGGGATACTCCCCTGTTTCTTTTTTCGCCCCGATGAATCGATTTTCTTCTTCCCATGAGCCGGGAGGTGCAGGAGAAGAATTTAAGGCCATGGTGAAAGAACTGCACAAAAATGGAATTGAAGTTCTTTTGGATGTCGTTTTCAACCATACGGCGGAAAGCGAAAATAAAGAATCAATTTATTCATACCGAGGCTTGGACCGCCTGGCTTATTACTTGATCGACAGCAATAACCATGATCAAAATTTCAGCGGATGTGGGCATACTTTCAACAGCAACCACCCCATCAGCATGGAATTGATCCTCGCCGCCCTCAGACACTGGGTCGTTGAATATCATGTAGACGGCTTTAGATTCGACCTGGCATCTGCCTTGACACGTGGTACCGACGGAGCGCCTCTCGAACAACCGCCGCTTATCAAGGCCATAAATGCCGATCCGGTATTAAACGGCGTGAAGCTGATAGCTGAACCCTGGGATGCGGCGGGGCTGTACCACGTCGGTTCATTTCCTTTGGGAGAAGGAAGGTGGATCGAGTGGAATGGCAAGTACCGGGATGACTGCCGGGATTTCATCAAAGGATCGCAAAGGACTAAAGGGGCGTTTGCCACCAGGTTTTGCGGATCTGAAGATATCTTTCATTCGTATGGATCCCCTTTATGCAGCCTGAATTTTATCACCTGCCACGACGGTTTTACTCTGCGGGACCTTGTGTGCTACAACGATAAGCATAACGAAGCGAACGGCGAAGACAACAGAGATGGCACCAATGACAACCGGAGCTGGAACTGCGGCCTTGAAGGGAAAACAAAAAATTCACAAATTCTGAAATTGCGGGATAGACGGATGAAAAACTTCATTGCCGCCCTGCTCCTTTCTCAAGGCATTCCAATGATCCGTATGGGCGATGAATATGGCCATACGCAAAACGGCAACAACAATACCTGGTGCCAGGACAATGAGTTAAGCTGGTTTCACTGGTCCAATTTCGATACGAATAAACCGATCACGCGATTTATGAAATCGCTGATTGAATTCAGGCACCGACACCCAGTTGTACACAAACCTTATTTTTTAAATCCCAGGGATGTCCAATGGCATGGAACTAAGCCGTATACTCCCAATTGGAATGCCGATGACCGTCTTGTAGCTCTGAGTTTAATCGATCATGAGCAGAGCGAAGATCTATACATTGCCTTCAATTCGTCCTACAGGAGAAAAAAACTCACACTTCCACCACCCCCAGAAGATAAGATGTGGTATAAGATCATCGACACGTTTGCCGATTCTCCAAATGATTTTATCCCCGAAGGTGCCGAGCCTTTCAAAGAATGGGAAATAAATATCATGCCATACTCGATGCTCCTCTTCAAATCCAAATAAAAAAATGCTGAGTTCCAGATTCAAAGTAGATAACAAGCTTCTTATTGCCTACTTTGAACCCAGCACTCAGCATCTCGATAAAAAACCTTCAGAGAAGCTGCTCTTTAAAAGGGTTTTATGGGCTTTTCTATATCCTTCTTCATCTTTTTCCCTGGCGTAAACTTAACTGCTGAACGCGCCGGTATTTCGATTGGGACTTCAGGATTCTTTGGATTCCTCCCAATCTTTTTCTTTCTCTCTACAACCTCAAAAACGCCAAAATCACGAAACTCCAGGCGCTCGCCCTCAGCCAGACACTCGGTGACTTTATCAAGAAACGATTGGATGACTGTACGAACTTCGTTCGGATGCATCTTCTTTTCCTGCGATATCGTGTTTATGAGTTTTTTCTTGGTCATTGTTTTTTTCTTTATCATAGTTGTCATGATCCAGAAACTCCTAGGTTAATGATAACTCTTTTTTTCCCCTGCCTGTCCTCCCCGTAGGCAAAGCCCGGGGGATTTTTCACAGGGAGTTGTTGTTTTAATAACTGACATTGTCATATCTAACTCATTTTCAAGCAAGTATTTCTTTTTAGAGGTCGATTTTTCCAGTCCCGACTTTCTCACTTGAGCAGAGAGCCTCCGACTCCCTAATTTGCACATAATAATGAATTTACTTTTCGATTCAAGAATATTTTTTAAAATATGACAACTTCTTTGGCATTACCGGGGAAAATGGTTAGTTGACACGGATCAGCATTTTGTTTTTCTTCCCAATAGACAGGAGCATTAACTGCCCGTCGATCAGATCATCTGAACCAATAATCTTTTGCTCATTTTCCACTCTGGAGTTATTAAGATAGACACCCCCGTTGCGAATAAGGCGGCGAATGTCACCCTTGCTGGGGCGTATATTCAAATCGACAACAACATCTACGAGAGGCCTGTCGATCACAAACTTTGCTTCCGCAGTGTAATTGGGCATATCCGAAGAAATCCCCTCAAGCGCCTCGCGATCGAGCTCTGTATCGGCTCCCGGAGCCGCCGCTGCTGTCACTTTTTGCGCAATAGCCAGCCCTTTGTCCCCATGAATACACCTGGTGACCTCTTGAGCCAGCCTTATTTGTGCTGTATTGGCAATATATCCCGGCTCTTTCATTAAAGCCTCGTATTTTTCAATCTCATCAATGTCCATAAAAGTAAGCATTTTCATCAGGTTGATCACATCGGCGTCGGATGTGCGGTAAAGATGCTGGTAAAATTCAAATGGAGACAGTTTATCGGCCGAAAGCCAAATGGCCCCCTTTTCGCTCTTTCCGAATTTTTTTCCGTCGCTGCGCGTGAGAAGGGGAAATACAGCGCCATACACAGTCTTGCCGGCAAGACGCCTTACTAAATCGATCCCTGCGGTGATATTGCCCCATTGATCAGACCCTCCCAGTTGAATTGAAACCTGCCGATCATTAAACAAATGATAAAAATCATAAGCCTGAAGAAGCTGATAGGTAAACTCTGTGAAACTCATCCCCTCTTCTGATTCGAGGCGGTTTTTTACCGATTCTCTGGCAAGCATAGTACCCATGCGGAATTCTTTGCCGATATCGCGCAAAAAAGTCAGAATATTGAATTGGCTGAACCAATCGTAATTGTCGACAATAACAGGTTCGGGAAGCGATGTGCCAAATTGAAGAATTGATTGAAGATTCTTTGTAATTCCACGTAAATTCTCTTTGATCGCTTCCTCGTCTAAAAGAGGCCTTTCATGACTCTTTCCCGACGGGTCTCCAATGAGTCCGGTGGCCCCCCCGATCACTGCAACCGGAGTGTGTCCGAATTTTTGAAACCAGGCAAGGCTCATAATTGCCACCAAATTACCGAGATGCAATGAGTCGGATGTCGGATCAAAACCGCAATAGACCTTACGGGGCTTTTCAACAAATTTTTCCAGTTCGTCGTGGGTAGCGGCCTCAATGAATCCCCGCCTTTTCAGCTCTCTGATGACATTTGCCATATTTATCTATTCCTCTTTATGACTAAAAAAATCTTTAATTACAGCCGCGTCTTTCTTGCTGATTCCGGGTACGCCTTCAAGTTCATCAACTGCCGCCTCTTTAACTCTCTGCAGGCTGCCCAGATGTTTGAGAAGCGCCTTTCGCTTCACCTCGCCAACGCCGGGAATCTTTTCCAATATGCTGGACAGCCTCTCCTTGCTTCGCCTTTTTCTCTGAAAAGTTATGGCAAAGCGATGAGCCTCGTCACGTATTTGCTGCAGCAGAAAGAGCATAGATGACGACCTCGATGGCGTTATCGGGTCTTTGAGATGAGGCAAATAAATTTTTTCCGCCGTCTGCCCTTTATCATGCCTGCCTTTTTCTTTTACCAAAGCAATTACATCGACAGATATAATATTCAAATCTTTGAAAACACGCAAGGCCACGTTCAACTGTCCCTTCCCCCCGTCGACAATCAAAAGGTCGGGAAGGTCCTTCTCTTCTTTTAATTTTGAATAGCGCCGCATAAGGACCTCGTACATCGCCCCGTAATCATCGCCCGGCTTGGCCGCCTTGACCTTATATTTCCGGTAACGGTTTTTATCCTGCTTTCCTTCTGTATACACCACGACGGCGGAGACAGGATCCGAAGCGGAAAGGCTGGAATTGTCGATGCACTCGATTCTTTTCGGATAACGATTCAAACGCAGCGTCTCTTTCATCTCAAGAAGCGATCGCTCGATGATGGCGTCTTGGCTTTTTTCCTGGGAAAAAGCCGACTTGGCATTATTATAGGCCATGTCGATCAGCGATTTTTTACGCCCTTTAACCGGCCTTTGGATTATCGTTTTCTTTTGCCGTTCCGCGGACAGGATCTCCGACAACTCCTGCGTGCCGGCCACTTTTTCGGGAAGGAGAATTTCGTGCGGCAGCTGCGGTTCTGTTCCGTAGTGCTGAAGAAGGAATGTGGTCAACAGCTCTTCGTCGTCTTCGGCAATTTCGAAAAAACTAAACTGCTTCACCCCTGTCAGCTTGCCGCTGCGTATAATCAGTTTGACCAAAAGCACCTCGCTGCCCTGCCTGTATAAACCAAGAGCATCCGTATCCACTCCGACAGGCTTATCAACAAGCTGCTTCTCGAGGGTTTTTTCGATCCCTTTGATTTTTTTTAGAACCTCGGCGGCTTTTTCAAACTCCAGCGCATCCGAATGGTGCTGCATC
>SLFE01000109.1 GCA_007124415.1 Waddliaceae bacterium
TCTGTTAAGACAGGTAAATAATCAGTCGGGCAGTACGCTTGATCATCGGACAAATTTGCTTCCTTTTCAATCGAGAGGGGCGTTGAGTACCCACGTTGACTTTGGGGTTGATAATGACATTGTCTGCAATTATCTGGCACGGCTGTGTGAAACAAGAGATTATATGAACAGAAATACGCGAGCGCTCTTTGTGCAGCGGGTCAACAATCTGTTCGAGAAACTGTCAAAAGACGAAAATTTAAAAAGTCTTCTAGTAGAATCGATCGGAAACACCTTGACAACATGCGGCGACGGCCTGGCTCATTCTTTGGATGAATTGGAAATCCTGCTGAAAGTGCACCTTGCCGAAAAAAGCGGATCAGAGAATGAACTGCGCGCCCTTGCAAAAGGGCTTGTGATGCTTGAAAAAGTGGAAGAAAAAGCATTGGAGCACGCAAGCAGCCTTGCCGGAGGAAATCCGTCGAATCGATATGATGAAGAGCTTGAGGTCGTCTTGGCTTATAAAATCGGTCTTAGAGAACGTTTGAACCTTCCGATTTTATCAATCGATATGCGGTACAGGGATTGCGCTTTAGCGTCAGATGAAAAGATCCGCATTGCAGGCGATCAAATCGAAAAACAAGTGACTGAAGAGGCAGTGAATAACTATCTCAAAAGATGGGATCCTTGGAAAAAACACCTCAGACGAGAGGACCTGCCGGAATATGATAACATTAAGCAGACAGATGAATCGCTCAAAACATTGAAGTGTTGCATAACTGATAATCCCGTAAAGGAGCCGGTCTGGTATGGGGGCAACCTTTATGAGTATGAAAGCTTTAAAAGAATTTATATCGATTCGGGCAAAGATCCATACAGTCGAGAACCGATTGATTTGCCAGGATTGAGCCGGCCTGCAAAGGATTGCTAAGCGATTCTTTCTAAAGACCGTTGAGTCTAATATCTTGCTTTATAATATGTTGAAGATTATAATTTACGTCATTATAAAAGCGACAACCAATCAATATGAACAATTTTTTGACTATATCACACAAATCAAATTTTTTTCCCTTAAAGATGGTCTTCCCAAAGTCACACAGATATATCCGAATGAATTTCGGAAAAGAGTGTCTGAGGTTTAGAAGAGTTTTTCTCTTAAAAAGATGGGTATAAGTTACAAATAATAATTAAAAATTAAGGATGTACTTTATGATAAATTTATGCGCGCGAAGGCAATTTTCCACTTGTCGCGATCACCTTATCCCCTTTATTCCTCATCAAATCGGCAAATCTGACGCGATTGAGCGCTTCCGAAAATATGATGAAAATCGTTTCTTTGTTCGATCTGCTAAAGAAAAATCATTAGAAAAAACATTTATTCCTGTTTTTTTCACCGATAGTATGGAAGTATCCTCCGAATATAATGGTGAGTATTCGCAAACGCAATATTATCCGATTGTGACAAATAAAGGCATCATTATGCAGCCGTATATGCATTGGTACCCCGTATCGGGGACGCTGAGCGGGAGCGTTTACTCCTCCCTATTGACCTACGGAGGTTTTAGCTTGAATCAGCGTTTGGTTGAGGAGGCCTTATCGACTCAAGATTTTATCAAGAAATTGCGGCCATTTGACGATCGCTATATAGAAGACGAAGTCACTGTTGATCCTTTTTATAAACGGGAGGAGATCGCTAAAGAGGAAGTGATTCGAACAATACAAACCTTGGAAACGCGAAAAATAAACAATTTGATTCGCAGCAGGTATTATTCTACTGGTTCTCATGTCACTTCATTGAATGTCAAAATTTCCAATCTTAAGATTAACAGCTGTCTTCTTCCTGCCTATATTCTTGATCAGGGATCTATGCCTCCACGGATTATGCCCGCGATTAATTTCGACTCGAAAATTTTTGGTCCCGCACCCGTATCTATCGCGAAATCTGTCACAGCAGCGGCCGTTGCATCGGGAGCATTCTCACTGTGTTTGCCGCAAATGGATACTCCTGCTAAAGCCGCGATGATTTGCGGACCATCATTATTGACAGGTCTTTGGCTGCAAGCTAAGCCCCGTTTACAAAAATATATAAATCAAAGGCAAATGGATAAACTCAGCCAAAAGAATGATATGGGCATTGAAACCGAAGACGACTACTGGCGCAGGCGCATGACTGAAAAGTTTAGCTGATCTTAAATAATACCTTCCTAATCTTTTTAACAGGTGAGGAAGGTATTTATACAGCCAGCCAATAAGCCAATTTATCAATCTAATAGGTTCAAAAAATCCTCAGCGGCCTTTAGGTGCTGGTTCTGTTTCTTTTTTGGCATTTTATCAAACGTTTTGATGAGCATGCCGAGGCGGGGATTTTTTTCAAAGAAGTCCCGTTTTGTGTGCATAAAGCGCCAAAATAGGCCGTCCCACACCTGTTGCCATTCACCTTTCGGATAGTCGCTCATTTTCATTAAATAGTTGCTTGAGCTGATGTAGGGTTTTGTGGCCATCAGTCCGCCGTCGGCGAATTGGCTCATGCCATAGACGTTGGGGCACATCACCCAATCATAAGCGTCGATGAAAAGCTCCATGAACCAGCGGTACACTTCATCGGGATCAAATTCGCAAAGGAGCATAAAGTTACCCAATACCATCAACCTTTCGATGTGGTGGCAATAGCCTGTCTTAAGAACTTTGCCGATCACGTTGTCTACAGGAACAATTCCCGTCTCTCCGGTATAGAACATCTCGGGAATTTTTCGAGTGAAGCCCCAGAAATTGTTTGTCCTTTCAAAGGAGCCTTTTTTTTAATAGACGCCCCGAATAAATTCGCGCCATCCGATGATCTGCCGGACAAAACCTTCAAGGGAATTGATCGGAACATTTTGCGAAGGAACTTTATCCAAAACAAACCGAGGCGTAAGCAGTCCGGTGTTGAGAAGAGGGGAGAGGACGCTGTGGTGCAAGAAATTTTCCTCCGACACAATAGCGTCTTCGTAGGGGCCGAAATCATTAAAACGGCAGTCGATGAAA
>SLFE01000209.1 GCA_007124415.1 Waddliaceae bacterium
GTTCCCTGCCGGGAGAATTTTCGTGGGCCTGGCCGAATCGCGGAAGCTGCTTTACCCTCGCATTTTTCGACGCCTTAAAGAGGGAGGTCAGGCATCCCGAAGGCACCGAATGGGCTATTGTCTTGGAAAAGGCCGGTGAATCGGTTAAAGACCTGCAAACCCCTCAATATTTGATTATGCAGTAAAATCAAAATCTATTTTGGTTTTGTAGTTATTAGCTGCTGCAAAATCTTTAAAGATGTTGACCATATCTTGACTGTCTGTTTTGAAGACAAGGGAGCCGAAGTCGGGATGAAGTCCGGCAAACCTTCTCAGATACGTTTCATTTATTTTGGTCTTTCCATAAATAGTGAGCGTGCGAAGATTCATTTCCTCGGGAAGCCTTTTAAGCTTGGGACAATCGGAGATATCCAAGTCTTCTAGTTCGGGGAAAAGTTTAGGCAAATGAGCAATGCCGTAGGCTTCCGGGTTGTTTTTACAAATCAAAGTTTTGAGTTTTTTGAATCGCTGCAGCTCGGGGTAGCGGTTTTCATCGGCAATTTTTTTTGTGCTAAAACCGCTTAAGTTCAGTGTTTCTAGGTCGTCGGGAAGTAGTTTGAGAATCCGGTTGATAGTGTTGTCGTCTACCTCTATTGATCTTTGGGAGATGGGGGCGAGGGCAAGATGAGCGATCTTGTGCTTAACCTCGGGAGGAATCAATTTTTCCTCTATCCGTTCAAGGACTTTTTGATGGTCGCCTCGATCAAACAGGGACTTGAGACGCTCGAAAATCGGATAAGTTTTTCCCTCCATCCCATACAAGCAGGCCTCGCTAAGAAGTGTAGTCAGGTCTTGATCCTCCGGGAGCTCAAATGGCGTTTTAAGCAAGAACTTAAGTTCTTTGCTGTTTATTTTAACCGGCTTTTGAAAGCGATAAGCCTCTGCCTCTATCCAGTTATTTTCAAGCATGCCGGCAAAGAAGGGGGAAAGCGACGTTAAAAAATGGGCGTTGACATCGATTGTCTCGTCGGGAGTGGAGATTTTCAGGTCATTTCCCAAGTTTTGGGCGATTTTTTCCACTAATTTGACCACTTCCCACTGTTTTTCAGGGGGCAGGTCCTTGGACCAATTCAGGCTCTTTCCGATTAAGGCGCGAGCGCTGCCCGGGCCGGCTTCAGCCCAGCCGTTTGAGAGGGCGTCTTGCAATATCTGCAAGGTTTTGTCGTATGAGGTCTCATCCTTAGGGGGAAAGACCGAATCAGCCTTGGCGCCTACCTCGCGAATCATGAATCCTCCTCTTGTATCGGTAAGTATATAATTTTATATTCATATTTAATTAAAGTCAATATATTATTATTTAATTTTTTAATAAAATAATTTTATTATATAATATAATTGGGAGTTAATTTTTATGAGTGAACCAATACAAAACAGCGACGCTAAAAACGTTAGCGAAAAAATCGCTTTTTTTGAAAAAAAGGCGCATAAAGCCGGCAGTTCTAAGTCCACGATTAAAAAAACCAATGTTCAGGCAAAAGAAAAACTTGGGAAAACAGAGCAAATAAAGCCGAAGTCACTTAAAGAAAGGACGATCGCGCCAGCAGATTCGGAAAAAACTCAACCGAAAAAGATGAGACTGTCCCAGGAAAAGAAACAAACGCGCGCCAAGAGCGGAAGTCATGTAGATAAGATGAAGGAGCGCTTTGAGAGAACAAGGGGCTATGAAATCAAGCATGTTAAGAAAGAAGCTCGTCCTCTATCGAATGAACTCAATCTTTTAGAGAGGTTCTCGCCTGATTCTCCTTTATTCCGCGCAAAAGCCGTCGACCTGGCAAAGAAGCTCATAGTCCTCCGTTTAAAAGCACGAGGAGATGCTGAGCTTCTGGATTCTCTGGAACAGAAATTGAACGAGCGTCTCAAAAACAACAAAGCTCTTCAAGAGGAAATCGACAAGCTGCAATTTGGAGGCAACAGCTTAAAGGCATTTGGCCTCAGCATTGAAGAAGGGGAGAATTTCGATACCTTGGTGTCTAAGGTTTTGGATGATTACGGTGTGAAAAGCCAAGATATTCCGGGGCCCAATAAGGAACAGGCGCAATTAACCATGCTCAACAGAATCGCGATCTCGGAAGAGGAAAGCTATCCCACCGACCTCATTATAGCGTGCGAAAAAGCCTTCCGTCAAAATACAGGCAAAAAAACCGCGCCTGTCAAACTAGACCTCGAAAGCTATCGTTTTAAGATAATCCCTTATCCGGAGAGAGGAAAACTGCTCGTTGAGATTAAAGAGATTGGCAAGGGGGCTTTTGCTAGCGGAACCTTTAAAAAAATTAAGTACGCCGCCATCTATGGAGAATCGGGTGCTTTTGCCGCTTTTGTCACTGCAAAGCCTAAAGCTAAAGCATCAGTAAAAACAGATACAAAAAAGACGGAAGATGGAAAGCCGGCGGATTCGCCGGACGCAGAAAGGATAGACCAAGAAATTCAGGTTGATTCCTCGATCGATGATTCATCTGAGGCTGGAGGGTCAATGATCGTGCATGATGCGGAAGAGCCGTCAGATTCCGGTCTTCCTGAAGAGTTAAAGTTTGAGGATGATTTATCTTTTGAAACATCCGCAATGCCAATTAATCGCATGAATTTACAAATGCTCGAGCGGGAAAAGGGTCGAATTGATGATGAATTACGCAATGAACCTAAAGATGAAAAATTAAAAATAAGGCTGCAGAATGTAAAAGAAAAGATCAGCGAACGAAAAGAAGGAATGAAAAAAATCGAGACAATAAAAACTCCTTCGGAAAAAGAGGCTTACGAAAATGAAATCAAGATGCAAAAGCTGTTTAAAGGAGAAGGTGTTCAGAGCATCCATAAAGTCGTTTCATTGCAAGATGGAAGAAAAATCATGGTTCAGGAAATGGCGGGGTACCAAACAGATGACGGGGACA
>SLFE01000170.1 GCA_007124415.1 Waddliaceae bacterium
GGTCTGCCACAGTTAAGCTGGCAGCGCCCTCGCCGAAGTACTCGACAAATTTTCCCACGACGTTTTCCTCGCGGAGAATTTCGGTCACTCTTAAAGTCAAATCGGTCGCCGTCGCCCCTTCGGGAAGCTTTCCGGTGAAATGGACTGCGATCACCTCGGGCATCTGAATGAAAACAGGCTGTCCGAGCATTGCCGCTTCGGCCTCGATGCCTCCGACGCCCCAGCCGACGATCCCGAGCCCGTTGATCATCGTGGTGTGCGAATCGGTGCCGACAAGAGTGTCGGGATAGTAAAGATAGGAGCCGTCCACCTCTTTTTCCACGACGACAGTGCCAATATGTTCGAGATTGACCTGGTGGACAATGCCGACGCCGGGAGGAACCACTTTGAACGTTTCAAAGGCCTGCTGCCCCCACTTGAGAAACTCGTAGCGCTCGCGATTTCTGTTGAACTCGGTTTCGAGGTTGAACATAAAGGAGTCTTCGGTGCCGAAACGATCGACCTGGACAGAGTGGTCGACGACAAGATCGACGGGAACTAAAGGCTCGATGATTTTCGGATCAAAACCCGCCTCGGCAACCGCGTCGCGCATGGCCGCAAGATCCACCAGAAGGGGAACTCCTGTAAAATCCTGCAGGATGACGCGCGAGACGACAAACGGCACCTCGCCTGTTCCGGGATTTTCCGCATTCCAGTTGGCGAGCTCTTTCACGTTCTCTTCGGTGATTTTCTCGCCGTCGACGTGCCTCATGACCGATTCTAGCATAATTCGGATAGACACCGGCAAACGGCTGATGCTGCCCACCCCCTGCTCTTCCAGGGCAGGCAGGGAATAGTAAAACCTTTTATTATCGTTGCCGATTGATTTTAAAGTGTTTAAAGGGTCGTTCATAATCAATTCTCCTTTTTCCCCATCATAGTGTTTTTAACACATCTTTACCAGGGACGCTCAACAGTTTCAATTTCAACGGGTTCTTCTTCGGGGCGGCCATCTTCGATATTCATCTGAATGATCTGCCTAAAAAGCTCGTCCTCTTCATCCGGAATCCTTTCGGGATCTTCAACCGGATCAAACTCGGACCAGCTCTCGATAGCGGATGTCCACAAATCAATCGCCTCCCACTGAAAAGAGACAGCTTCGGGAAAAGTTTTTTGATCGCCGAGCAGCTCATCAGCTTTTTCCGCCATCTCAAGCCCCTGACTGAATAAGGGAACCACTTTATCGAAGGGTTTTTGCAAGCAGCGGTTTTCTCTATAAGCCTCTCTTTTCCAAGATAGAAGCGCCGGAATGAACGGCGCGGCGGCGCTCATTACACCTTCTTGCCGTTCTTTAGCTTCTTCTAAGTCCCCGGCAAAAGGTTCGCCGCGTATTTTTTCAACCGCTCCTCTAAGGGCTGTTATAAGAGCCTCTTCTTCCTTAAGCACTGCCCGCTTGAGAATGAGCAGAGGCTCTATATCCAACTCCTCATCTTCTGTATCTGCGGCGGGCGGGGCGCTAAACTCAATATCAAAGTGCGTCTCGACAAGATCATAGAGGCGACTTGCAAAGGAACTATAGCCCTCTTGCCGCATCCTGTCTGCCTGTCCCAAAAGAGCAAGGGCGAGGTTGCGGTTGAAGGGGCGCAAAAGATAGGGAGGAAGGTTGTCTCCGCCGATACGCATAAATTCCCGAACAGCCTGCTGCCATCTTTGCCGCTTCAGCTCGGCTGTTCCCAAGTTGTAAAACACAATATCCTGCTGCCAAAGTTCCAAAGGCCGGCTAAGCAATTCGCCATAACCCGACTCTGCCTGCCCGTAAAAGCCTGCCTCCAGATTTTCATTTGACTGAAACAAAATTTTTTCCGGGTCGTCTGCAGACAAAGTATTGCCGATAAGCAATGTGAAGATGAGCAAGCCCTTAAGTCCGCTCCTTTCGGGAATCACAAGGGCCAAAGCGAGTAAGAGGATGGATAAAAACAGCGGATACTGGAAATAAAGGTCGTACTCGGCCTGCCGTGCAGTGCCCATCCCCTTCCGCTCTGCCAGGGCCGCTTCATCAGACAGTCTTTCGGCAAGACTTAAAGTTGTCGCCTGTTCCGCTTCAAAATAGACGCCCATTTGCCGAAGGAGTTCGGGGCGCAGCTGCGTCGTCACCTTCCTTCCGTCATAGGTCAGGCCGGGAATCTCTACCGGTTCCGAAGAGCCTATCCCGACGGTGATCATTTCGATGCCGAGCGCTTCGGCTTTTGCGATGATCTGCTCTTGCCGTTCACGCTTTTCCCGGCCCTCTAAAGACTGCCACAGGGTGTCTTCACCGTCGCTGAAAAGGATCACCGTTTGCCGTTGCCCGACTGGCCGCGTTTCCAGATAATTTTGCAGCTCGGCCAAAACGGCCAACAGATCCGTTCCAGGCACGCCTCCTTCGTTGATTTCCATTTGATCGAGCATCATGCGGAGAAACAACGTGTCGATGGTTTCGGGAACGAGAGGAGTCAGGACGGATGTGAAGGCGAAAAGAGACACGTTTTGGCCTTGAATCTCTGAAATCATAGTCTCTATGATCCCTTTGGCGCTGTCGAGCCGGGTCAGGCCGATGCGTGTATCCTTGACGCTCATCGATTCAGAAGCGTCGACCATAAAGATGATTTCTCCAGCGCCTTTTTCTACCGCTCTTGCATCGATATAATGCACATTCCCCTCCGGCCCCGCCAGTGCCAGAACCGCAAAAAGCCAGCTGCCGCACAAAAAACCGATTCTCATATTTTGCAAGCGCTTGCTGCGGGGGACGGCGACCCGGTGCAAAAGGTGCGAAGGATCGAATATCTCCAGAGCCTTCCGCCTGACTCTCCTGAGATTCCAGTAGAGAAAAAAAATCGCGGCGATCGCAAAAAGGAGCACCAAAAATCCCGGACTGGCAAATTGAAAATCGGTCGGCATCCTA
>SLFE01000049.1 GCA_007124415.1 Waddliaceae bacterium
CTGTATGCTTCTTTCATACACAATAAAACAACATAGGGTAAAAAGGATTACCCTCCAATTTCTAATTAGGAAAGACTCGATCCCTTTATATAAAGGATGGTTCAGAGCCTTAAGTTCTTGCTTGTACGACTTTCTGTCCATAGCTCAAATTCAAATCATAATCTTTATAGGAATATGTGATAAAGGAAAATTTTTTCTTTAAAAAAAATGTTATGTCTTGTATCGTTTAAGAAGATAATCAAGGGCAATCCGCTCTAAGGAATTGCCAGAATCACGATGCGGTTTTGGAGCAAGCGGTTAGCCTGGAGAAGCCGGGAGACTTAAGACTGAGAACTTAGCTTATGACTTTCCAAAACCGCATGTTTTAACCCCTGAATGTGTCCTATTTAGCTATTAATCGGTAAATTGAGCCATTTTGAAAGAAAAAAGCGGAACACGTGGATAGGGTGTCTAAGGGCGTATTTGAAAATAGCCCAATAGGTAAGTTCTGTTAGCTGCCTTTTGATGACCTCGGCATGATCAGCCAATGCGTCTTTAATCCAATGTTCGTGAAGAAGGAAAAAGAGCTGCGGCAGCTTATTTATAGGATAGAAGCCGATAGCACGCACTTCGTCGTTGCATTTCGGAAGACCCTCTTCAGGAAAACATTCATAAACGTGCGTGACTGTTTTGATGACCTTAATGGGGGTATATTCGCCGATTTTCCGTTTTACGGCTATTCTGAGCCCTGTTTCTTCCAGGACTTCCCGCTTTACTGCTTCCTCAAGCTCTTCTCCTTCATCCACCAGCCCTCCGGGCAAGGTCCATATTGAGACATCCCGGCGCTTAATGCACAGCACCTCGTTCCGACTGGGTTTAAAAATAATGGCTGTTACAGAGTGCTCCATAACATGAGTATAGAGTGAATATACTGAAAGTTCAACTCATATTCGGCGCTTAACGATCATGGGTTTTTTTATCCCTGTCTTTGCCGTTGACTTTAACTTTATTCTAGACTACAATCGAGTGTGCTTGACCGCATTATCAGCCCAGGTGGTGGAATTGGTAGACACGCCAGATTTAGGTTCTGGTGCCGCAAGGTGTGGAGGTTCGAGTCCTCTCCTGGGCATTATTTTTGAGCAGATCCGCTCGATCGTAAAATTCACTTAGTTAACGACAGCTCTTTCAATGAAATCTCCTTGCCGTAAACGCTCAGGGCGGTGGTTGACATTAGGACATCGTGGTACCATGGCAGGCTCTTGCGGTCTTCGGGAAACATGGCATAGATATATGACGTTCTTTCCGCTGACAATCCATTGGAGATCATTTTTTCCGAAGGCGCTTGGAGATAGTTTTTGAGGGTTCCCTCCTTTTTCATGCCGCACTTTTCCAGCACGCGTGCCGAGGGGACATTTTCCACATTCGTCGTAGCAAAGATTCTATCGCAATCCAGACACTCGAAGCAGACGGCGGACATGATTTTAACGCCAAGAGTGGCTATTCCTAAGTTTTGATATTTTGCCGAAGTCCAATAGCCGATTTCCACAGCATGAGGATTGAACCGTTTTTGGGGAAGAATGCCGAAGTTTAAGACGAATTCGCCGGTTTTGGCATCCACGCAAGTCAAGTGGTATTCGACCCCTAGATAGTATTGGGCGTGAAATTTCATAAAAAGCCGGGCGTGGTCTTCAGCCGACATTTCATAGTGGGCCCAAGGCATGAACCGCTTGAGCGATTCGCCGGTTTCGAGAACAGCGCTCTGAGTTACTTGTAAATCGGCGACGTTGATGGGACGAAAGATCAAATCCCATTTTTCGTCTTTGTAGCGCACTTCCATCGGCGGGAGGTTGATAGCAAATTGTTTCATTTTTTAAATATCCATATCAATAAGTTAATGCAGGCAGTCAGGATCACGCTAATAGCAAGACCTGTAACCAAAGGAAAGTAAAAGGATGTTTTTTCTCCTTTGAAGGAGATGTCTCCGGGCAGCCTGCCGACAGGGATTCCGAATTTTGCCGCCAGCCAGATTAGGAAACCGACTGCTATCAGGATCATTCCCGAAAAAATAATCCATTTTCCAACATTGGCGATATCCATCATGTTTATGATATTAAACGATTAGCTTAAATTTTGCCATAACTCGAGCTTGCGGCGCATTTTTTCAGTATGGCTGCCTTCCCAATAGGTTTTTTGGCAGTTGGGGCAGCGCCGAAACTCATCGGCATCATGTTTGACATCCGGAGGAATATCGTCGACTTGATCAGCTGTTACGATTGAAAGGGGGGTGTTGCACAGCAAACAGCGGGAAAAAAGGGCTTTTAGCCAGTCGAGGGGTATTTTCTTTGATAGTTCAATTGCACACTCGTCAACTGAATTGCTCTGGAGGTGAAGGACCTGTTTATCGGCGTCTGGAAGTTCATGTATATGCCGGTCGCGGGTAATGAGGATACGTTTTTGTTCCAGCGCTTGCGACAGAAGAGTCCGGTCGTCATCTGTCGGGAGAGCGATAATTGTATCATGCCCTGCAGCTCTTAGCCAACGGCCCAGCCGGACTAGACACTAGGGAGTGTACTCAAAAGATGAAAAGTGCTTTTTGCGATGTTTTATCCGTCTCTAAACGATCTTTTCTCAGCCTACTTTATCAAGTATGTCTTTCGAAAAGGTTGTTTAGCGAAGGAAAAATCTCATCAAAAATCCCTAATTCACCTTTTGAGTACACTCCCTAACATGCAGGGCGTTCTGATAAAATTTACTTTACAAACATTTTTCCCAGCAACCCTCTTAGATAATTTGGCTCGTAAGTGGCATTTCTTCGAGCATCAGTTATTCCTCGATTGGGATCGAAAGTTCTTATGACATTCGCAGCCAGTCTTCTGATCAAAGCCATGTTTTCAGCACTATAACCAATGTCACTTAATGAAG
>SLFE01000014.1 GCA_007124415.1 Waddliaceae bacterium
ACATGAAGCGTCAGAATATCTCCGGGAGTCACGGGTCTGCGGAATTTTGCGTTATTGATATTGAGCAGCGCGCAAAGTTGGTCGTACCCCTTCAGGTTTATGTAGATGCCTCCTGTTTGAGCGAGAGCTTCTAAAATCAATACGCCGGGCATGATTGGCATATTGGGGAAATGGCCCTGAAAGAACATTTCGTTGATCGTGGTATTTTTTTGGCCGATAATAACTTTTTCATCGAGGTTCACTTCGATCACTTTATCCACCATAAGAAACGGATAGCGGTGGGGAAGAATCTTCATAACTTCCTTATAGCTAAGCTCTTTGGGGACATCTTTTTTTGTATTAATTGCCATTATTGCTTCTCCGTCATAATGGAATTTAGTAATTCTTGAGCAAACAGCACGTTCGCTTCGTGTCCTGTCCTGAATCCGATCACATGAGTGTAGAGATTATAGCCTACGAGACTTAAGTCCCCAATCAAATCAAGTGCCTTATGCCTGGCCATTTCGTTTTTAAAATGAAGTCCTTCCTTGCTGAAGACAACATCGTCTTTGACAACAAGTGTGTTGGCCATGCTCCCCCCTTTGATGAGTCCGCGGTCTATAAGGTATTCCAACTCGGCGTACCTGGAAAATGTCCGACAGGGAGCGATTTCATTTTTAAAATTTTGGGGATCGACCATGGATGAAAAAAATTGGTTTTGAAGGGCTTTATCGTCAGGATAGTGGAGAGTATAGCTGACCCTGAATCCTTCATAAGGAAGAGCGGCAAGGTGAGTGCCCCCGCGAGACCAGTAAACCGGATTTTTGATCTTTATGATCGGAGTCGTCTGATCAATCTCTTGAATTCCGCCCTCTTCAATCATTTCGACAAACAACCGGGAACTTCCGTCGTCAATGGGGGGTTCTTTGTCGGAGACCTGAATCAATAAATTGTCAATGCCATAGGCCTTGACGGCGGCAAGAACATGTTCGACAGTACTGACAAAAACGCCGGCGGCTCCTATGGTCGTGCTCCTTGTCGTATCGACGACATTTTCGACGGAGGCTTTGATCACAGGTTCACCTGGAAGATCGGTTCTTTGAAAAACGACGCCGCTTCCCGGTTCGGCGGGACAAAGCCTGATTGTGACTTTTTTTCCCGAATGGATACCGATGCCGGAATAGTCTACCGGGCGGCAAATCGTCCGCTGGTTCCTTGTAAGCGTCTCTAACTCTGGATCTAAAACTACCACGTAAAAAGCTGATGATATGGTCTAAAAGAGGTAATAGTAAGCCAAAATGCGATTTAAAGCAATTATTTCATTTTGATTCGGTCGGAGAAAAATGAGAAGACTAGGAAAAAAGCGCTCAAAGAAATAATTAAATAATCGCCGAATTGCGTATACGGGGTCGAATAACTGTATATGGGAACATCGGCGATCAAAACGTCTTGAGCACTCTCCTGCTCATTGGAAGAGACGCCCAGCACGGCGATGTCGCGGCCGAAGCTGTCGAGCGCGCAGGTCACTCCGGTGTTGCAGGCCCTGACCAATGGAATTCCCATCTCGACAGTACGGAGCCTGGCATGCTCCAAATGGCTTCGATGAAGGCCGTAGCCGGGAAACCAGCCGTCGTTGGTGATATTGACAAGCATTTCCGCGCCGATCAATCGGTTATCGCGCATCATATGCCCCAGGGTTTCCTCATAGCAGATGGAAACACCGACGGGAACTTGGCAACCGTGAAAAACTTTAGCGCTTTTACCCGGCGCAAATGATCCGGATATTCCGTATTTCGCCGCCAAATCGCTCAAGAAGGAAAAGGGGATATACTCCCCCATTGGCACGAGCACTCGTTTTTCGTAGCGCTGAAGGGCGTGCCTGTGAGGTCGGAACATGTAGGCGGTCGTATAATTGTTAAATCCCCCATCAGCCAAGTAATCGCGGTCTTCTAGGCCTGCTATGATGTTGGCCTCTAAAACGTTGGCAAGCCCCTGAACCCAAAAAGCGTTGTTGACCATCCATTTTCCGTCCACATTCATAGCAAGATGCTGCCATTTTTCCGGGAGCCGGGAGGCCGAATCCTCTCCGAAAATATCGCTGAAGACCCTTACGGACTCGTCATAATCAAAAACGGGGAAATAGGTACCGTATGGAACGACGAGTTCAGGCAGAACCATCAGATCGACACCTTGGCCGGCCGCTTTTTTAGCAAGCTCAAGTATTTGCCTCCATTCATCTTTAACAAGAGAAAAGAAATCTCCCCGGCCAATAGGCAGGGATTCTTCAATGGGAAAGTTGGTTTGAACAAGAGCGACTTTTGTGCTCGAAGCGCCCTCTGAAATTTGATGGGCGCTCAAATGTATAAATCCATAAGCATAAGGAATAAGCGCGAGTCCGGCCGCGGCGGCAAGTCCGGCTCTTGAGAAATGCTTCCAAACGCGGAGGCAGCAAAGGTTGGTGAAAAAGACCCAGAAAGAAAGGCCGTAAACGCCCCAAAGGGAGGCTAACTGTCTCGAGTAAAGACTGCCGCTTAGGGCCAGACCAACAGGATTCCAGGGATGGCCCGAAAAAAAATAAAGGCGCGACCACTCGAGAAGAATCCACAATCCTGAAATTCCCAGGATGCCGCTGACCTTCCGAACTCTTTCGGGGTTAATGAAAAGGGAAACGAGGCCGAACTGCAGCCCGAGCAAAAATACATGCAGCGCATAAGCAAAGTAAATGTAGCTGAAGGGGTGGCCTAAAGACCAGTAGAGCTGAACCATTTGCACAAGGGCAAACCAGAGCGTTCCGAGCCAAAATCGTTTTTTCATTGAGCTTATGTCAAGCAGAATGCGGAAAAAGAGGGCAAATCCGAGGATCGCGGAGAGCGGACCGAGCCATGAGACCAAGTTGGGCTGGCCAAAAGCAACAATAGCGAAAGATAAAATAAATAATATTATTGTCATCGTTTGTCGATGGCAAGTGCCCCGGGCCCCGACACCGCCACGTAAAGCAAGCCGCCAAAAATAGCGAGATTTTTCAGGAATAATTGTAAATCGTCTACGGATTCGCTATAGCTCCAAAAATTGTGAAACACTATAGTTGCCGGAATTAAAAATAACGCTAATACAGCAGCGCCCCAGCGGGTTTTAAACCCCAGCACAAGGGAAAGTCCGCCTAGAAACTCGATCATGCAGGTTAAAAATAAAAATATAGGAGCCTGCCCTATCCCCATGGCAGCCATTTCGTAAATGGCCGCATCCCAATGGGTAATCTTATGATACGCCGCAGCGAAAAAAATCAAACTGATCGCTACTCGGCCGACAAGCATCAAAATCGAGTGAAAAAGCTTCATATAACATCTCCATGGATGTTAGTGATTATATCAGTTAGAGGCGAGCAGATCAATCTTTTTGACCAGGAAGCTCTTTCCCCAAAAATAGCCTCCGATCCCGGCGGCAAAATTCACAAGCGAGATCACTCCGAATATTCCGATCGGCCCGAAATAAGACATTGCAACAACCGCAAGAGGAAGATAGAGAACAAAATAGCGGCACAAAGAAATGACCGCAACAGCGTGCGACTTGCCTATGGCGTTCAAATAAGAATTTGTCACAAACAGGCTTCCGGCCGCGCAATAGCTTAGCGGAACATACATAAGGTACTGTCCGACAGTACCGACAACTTCCGGATCGGGATTAAAAAATTGAGGGACGAACCGAGATCCCATAAAGAGGACAAACGCTATGGCTAGCCCCCAGAAAATCGCGAATATGTAGCCGATTCTAATCCCCTGCACCGCTCTTTGATAGTGACCTGCGCCCCAGTTCTGCCCGACGAAGGCCGACAGGCTTGTCGCCATTCCTATCACAACAATGAGAGAAAACGCCTCCAGGCGGGACACAATGCCGTAGCCGGCAACAACGGCGGGGCCGAAAAATCCCAACATCCAAACCGTTATTGAGCTGGTCAAGGGGACAATCATTTGAGAGGCGGACGCGGGCAGGGCGACTTTCAGAAGATCTCTCCACGACTCGATCATTTCCTCAAGTTTCAAGTTTGAGGAAAGCATTTTTTTCCTTAATGAAAGGTCTGCAACAGATATGCAAAATGCTATTCCGTACGAAAATAAGGTCGCCACAGCGGCGCCGGCAATCTCCATGCGGGGAAAACCCCAATATCCGAAAATCAACAGAGGATCCAGTATAAGATTCACGATCGCAGCAATCAGCATCATCAAGCCCGGCAGCTTCATATCCCCCATGGAATTGATCGCCGCATTGCCGACAATGGGCACTGCCATAAGGGGAAGTCCGTAATACCAAATGTGCATGTAAGAGTGAATGTGCGGCAAAAGACTTGCAGGAGCATTCATAAGAGTGAAGAGCGGATAGATCGCAATTTGCCCCAGATACATGAGAATCATCATCAAGCAAAAAGAAAACACGAGGCTGTCGGTTGTCAGCCTTTTCACCCTCTCCTTGTCGCCGCCGCCGACAGCCCGGGAGATGATCGAACCGGCCCCGATTGACAACCCCAGGGTCAGGTTCATCAAAATCATGACTATGGGAAAAGTGAAGCTGACTGCGGCCAGCTCATCGGTGCCGAGCCTTGCGATAAAATAGGTATCGACAAGATTCAATGAGATGACAGCCAGCAGTCCATAAACCATAGGACTCGTCAGCCTCATCAAGGTCTTCCCTACAGGACCTGTCGTCAACTCTGCTTCCATAAGACTTTATAATATAGAAGAGCTTAGGATTTTGAAATAGAAAGTTCCTCTAAAATAACGCCGATCTTAGGATTTTCACAATAGAGCGATGCCCCAATTTTCCCATCAGCCACCAGGGAACCCTGCGATAAACGGGAAGATGCTTGCAGTAAACGGCGGTGTAGGCGATCTCGCGAAAGCTGCCTCGATTCATTTTAAACGTTTCATTTCCTCCGCCAAAATTGAACAGCCAGCGATTTTCCCGGGCGATTCTGAGGCTGTGGGCAAAAAGCATACGATAGAGTCCTTTGCTTTGAGGCATCAGCGTGTCGTAGCCCAAGGGACCGCAAGCCATGACCCCGTCCTGCACTTCATAAGCGAAAAAACCGTCGATGACGCCTTGCTTGTTCCTGATGCCGAAATATCGATACCATTCATGTTTGTGGCTTTCCTTAAAAAAGTTAAGCGTCAAATCGGGATTTTCCCGGGTATGCTTTTCTATGAACAGCATCAAATAAAGTTCGTGAATCCGCTCAAGGTCATTTTCAAACAACTCTTCATGGGGTACAAACGTGTAAGGCTGTTTTTTCAGAAGAGCAAAATCCCTTTTGGTATGGCTTCGTTTGAATTGACGGCCGTCGGGGTGGTAGATATGAGAGGTTTTTGTGGGAACCAGCCAAAAGCCTTCTTCCAATAAATACCCGATCAATTCCGGGCTTGTGGCTTTATCAATGCGTGGAAAAATGATGGAGTGGTCCGGAAAATGAGCGAGAAGGTTTTTTTTGCAATTTTTGACCTCCTCACGCGTTAATTTCGGATAGGCTATAGCATCGGCCGGCTTATTGTTCACTTGAACGACCTTGTTGATTTTCGCCCCCCTGTATATTAGGGACAGTCCGGAAGTACAGGCCATGATAAAGTATTTGAGCCAGATGCCCTTGATTTTCTTCATCCGCTGCTTGGGGTAGCGGCAGAAAAGATTGATCGGCGAACAAATCGGCGTGTTATCATATTCTTTGTCATTGACAGTTCCGATCAAAGACCTGCCGCTGAACTGGATGACAATTTCTTCGGTCTTTATATTCGTCACAAAAGGCAAAAAACCCTCACGCAACAATTTTTCCGATAAACTGCTGCGGCCGCTCTTGCCGAAATAACTTTTCAAGTTTTTCTTTGTGTAAATGTCTGCCTGCTGCATATCCAAACATCCTTTAAAATAAAGGTTTACACGCAAGCGGAAAATACTACAAGGAACAACTTGCAAAATTCCAGCGAAACTGATTTTTGAGCTATTTTGCCAAAATTTGCCAGGTGTCACAAATTTGCATACTCCTAAGAGTAGGGGATTTGTGACACCCGGCAAAGATCGGTGAAAGAGCCAAAAAGCTTTCTGCTGGAATTTTGCAAGTGGCTCCAAGGTTTAGATTTTCGCTCTGTCAATATCCCGTTTATGGTAGACTGTTTTAATGATGATTCCGTTTAAAAAATACCACCTACTCCAACTACTCAATGATTATGAGCAAACTGCCAAACCGCTCGACTTGCAGATTAATCATTATTTCCGAGCTAATAAAGCGCTCGGTTCCAAAGACCGCGCCTATATTGCCCAAACCGCCTGCGACATAGTCAAATGGAAAGGCCTGCTCGATGCCCTGGCCCCATCGCCCGATTGGGATCAAAGATTGAAGGTTTATGAGGCTAATAAAAACTCTCTTGACGATCCCGTTTCCCGCTATAAGGACACCTTTCCGCTTCATGTCTGTGTCAGCTTTCCTCATGAGCTGTTTGAGTGTTTGGTCAATTCTTACGGCGCAAAAAAGGCTGCTGCCATCTGCCTGGCATCCAATCGGCAGGCCCCGACTTTTGTCAGGGCCAATACTCTCAAGATCAGCCGTAACGAGCTGCTCGACATCTGGAACGACCTATCGGTACGCCCTGCGGCGCAATCGAAAAACGGCATTATTTTCGACAAAAGAATGAATTTCTTCACTTTGAATGAATTCAAAAAAGGGTATTTTGAGGTTCAAGATGAAGGGAGCCAGCTTTTGGCAGATCTTGTTCAAGCAAAACCGGGCGATCATTTTATGGATTACTGCGCAGGATCCGGAGGAAAAACTCTGGCGGTCGCGCCGCAAATGGAAAACAGAGGGCAGATCTATCTCCACGACATTCGAAAAAACGCGCTGATCGAAGCGAAAAAAAGGCTTCGCCGAGCCGGCGTGGAAAACGGACAGGTCATTTTCAACCAATCGACTAAGCTTTCTAAACTCAAGAGAAAAATGGACTGGGTTTTAGTCGACGCCCCCTGCTCGGGAACGGGAACGCTCCGCCGCAATCCTGATATGAAGTGGAAATTTACAAACGACGCCCTCGGCAGCTATGTCAGTAAGCAGCGGATCATTTTTGAAAGAGGGCTCAGCTTCGTCAAACCCGGCGGACACATCGTGTACGCCACTTGCAGCCTCCTTAAAGAAGAAAACCAAAACCAGCTGGACTTTTTTTTAAAAAACCACAGCTTGGAACTTTCGGCAGAGCCTTTTCAAAGTATCCCCGAAGACGGCGGGATGGACGGATTTTACGGTGTGGTATTTAAAAAGCCTGTGAAGTAATATTTGCCATATGCTTCGTTATATTTTAGTCTCACTCTTCTTCCTCCTCTCCCATCTGCACGCCCAGCTTGATGTCGATGTCAAATCCGACGCCGCCATTCTCATCAATGCCGATACAGGCGCCATTATTTATGAAAAGAATTCCCGCACCCCCCATTATCCTGCGAGCATTACCAAAGTCGCAACAGCTCTTTACGCCCTCGAAAAGACAGGCGGGAGGCTAGATGAAATGGTTGAGGCCAAAAGGGAAGCGGTCGCCTCAGTGACGGAAAAGCAAAGAGAGTCGTCCAATTTCAAAATCAACCCCCACTGGATTGAAGTTGGAGGCACCCACATCGGGATAAAGTCCGGGGAGATCCTCCCTCTTGAAGCCCTTCTTTACGGAATGATGCTCTCCTCGGGCAACGACGCTGCCAATGTCATCGCACAACATGTCGGAGAAGGCTCGATAGATCATTTCATTGCAGGAATGAACGACTATGTGCAAACCCTTGGGGCAACAGACACCCGCTTTGTCTGCGCCCACGGCCACCATCACCCCGACCACATCACAACAGCCTATGATATGGCCCTCATCGCCAAGAGGGCTATGGAGATACCCGCGTTTAAAAAAATCGTCTCGACCGAAAAATACCGCCGCCCCAAAACCAACAAGCAAAACCCTGTCACTCTGGTGCAGACCAACAAGCTATTGAGACCCTCGTCGAATTATTACTACAAAAAAGCCATAGGCATTAAAACAGGCCATGGATCCCGAGCAAAAGAAACCCTTGTCGCCGCAGCCGAATTTAATGGACGGACTCTGATTGCTGTCTTGCTGCATGCCAAAGAAAGGCGCCACATATTTGAAGACGCCGTCCGCCTTTTCAACGAAGCTTTCAAACAGCCCAAACTGGCAAAAAATCTAGTCGAACCGGGGCCGCAAAGATACACGCTGAAACTGAAAGGAGCCTCGCGCCTCATCCACACGCACGCAATCGACGGCTACCGCCTGGAATATCATAAGGGGGAAGATCCCGATGTCAAGGCCTGGCTTGTTTGGGTCAAAGACCTGCAGCTTCCCGTTCAAAAAGATCAAAAAGTGGGTGAGCTTATTTTTGCCGGCAGCGATAGAAAAATTGTGAAGCGGGTGCCCCTGCTGGCGCAAAAAGAGGTGGGGCTCTCCCTCACCGAAAGAGGCGGCCGCTTCTTTAGAGGCCAGTCATCCCTTATCGAGTACTCTGTCGCCCTCTTTATCATCGCCCTCCTTGTCATTCTTCGCATGAAGTGGGTGAACAGAAGGCTTTAGGGGACATTAAGCCCAAGGATTGATGACTCTGAGAATCGAGTGAAAGAGGTCGTGAATGATAAGCGGCGCTCTCAAACTTTGACTGGCCATATCGTTAATAGAATATACTGTGCCAAGCGTCAATAAGGACAAAGGAATGGCAATAACGCCGATGATGCCATAGGCAACCCTGCTGACGGCACTGGCGACTCCCCAAAGGGCATAAGTGAGCCTTGAAGCCACATACTTCTTCAAGAAATTTCCGGAATCCCTAAATTTATCGGCCTTGTCAAGTATTTTCTTAGCCCAATCTCTTTTAAGAAGAGACTGACTGTTAAAATGAGCTTTCGGATTAATTGTTTTTAAAAACGCCCGGTAAGTAGAGTCTAAAACGCGGCCGCCGCTGTGCAAATGCTCAAGTGACATTGTATTAAAATCGCGAAACATGCCGAGGGTTGCGATAGATACCAATCCGCACCCTGCACCGATGGCTCCATCTATCAGGTGTGTGATTGCAGCCAGAGGAGCTTCAACTAAATGGCCGGCTCTGGAAAGTACTTGATTATTGAAGAAACCTGCGTTCTTTTGAGCGCAATTTTCAACTTGTTTTCTGAAAGGGCTACAAAGATTATAGTAACATGTCATAAAAAACCTATTTTTTAAAATTTCTAAGCTCATTCTACATAAAAAGTATTAAGAAAATATTAAGCACCAAATACTTAAGGTGAGGACAACGCTTCAAAAAAATCAATCAGCTCGCTCAGTGAAAGCTCTTCAGGACGTGCCTGAGGATTCAGCCCATTTTCCTCCAAAGCGCGGATAATGGCTTCCGGAGAAAAAATTTCACTTAATGACTTCCGAAGCATTTTCCGCCTCTGCTCAAAAGCTTTCCGGACAATCTTCTCAAACTGCTCGGGATTCGAGATGGCAGGGGGCTCTTTCAACTGCAGACGGACGACGGCGGAATCGACTTTAGGCACCGGATAAAAACATGTCCGCTTCACCTTAAAGGCATATTCTGCATGGCAATGGAAGTTGAGAAAGACAGTCAGCGAGCCGTAATCCTTACCGCCGGGAAGGGCGGTCATGCGAGCGGCCACTTCATGCTGCACCATGATAACCAGCGAATCCAGACGGTCATGCATTTTTACAAGCTTGGTGATAATGGGGGTGGTGATATGATAGGGAAGATTGGCGATGACTTTTGCCCTCCTCCCCTTCAAACAGGGATCGAGTTTATCGGAGAAGTCAAAATCGAGAATATCGTCATTATAGACTGTCAGATCCCCCGGCAAACGGGACAAATGCTCTGCTAAAACCCGGTCTTTTTCGACAGCGATAACTAAAGCGCCTCGGTTCAAAAGCTCCTGGGTCAAAGCGCCGGGACCGGGGCCGATTTCAAGGACGACATCATCGGACAAAACACCTGCGGCACTAATAATTTTACGAATGATATTGCCGTCGATAAGAAAATTCTGCGACAAGCTTTTCTTGGGATGGGCCCCTAATTCATTTAACAGTTTATGCAGATCGGAGGGTCTATACATTTAACTGTTGGGTAGAGGAACGTCGATTTTTTTTCCGTCAACCTCTAGCGTAAAGGGTTCGAAATTTTGCGAGATCAAACTATCGATAAGCGTAACGGGAAATTGTCTTCTAAGCCGTTTTTTGTAGGCAATATTTTCCTCTTCTATAATTTTTCCCATGAGCTCGCTCTTCAATTTGGAGGCCATTTCATGAAATTTAGGAGGCTGGTCGGCAACAAAATTATCAAGGTAGTAAATCTTGTAGATGACGGCGTTATCCTTGTTTTGTTTTTGAGGAGGGCTGTAGTCCCCCGGGGAAAGACGGCTTAAAAATTCTTTATATTTCGGAGACAAGTCTTCGTCGTTTTGCTCATAGAGGTCCGAAACTTTAATCGAAGTAAAAAGATTGACCTCGTCAATATTCTTGGCCCAAGAAGCGAAATCCTCCACTTCAACCGGCTCCACACGAAGTTTCTCGCTGATTCTGCGGGCAATGCGGCCCAACCTTTCTTGATCGGGATCGCGAACCGTGATGATCCGATACCGCCACTCGTCTTCTCCCTTGTAATCTCGAACATAGCGGTCATAGGCCAGTCTAATCTCTTGGGGGGTGACATCCTTAATCGCCCTCGACTGCACCCGCACATACATCATACGCCTTAAAATAATTTCCTCTTCGACAATTTTCATTGCCTCGGCCATGCTCAGGCCGGCCTTATCGAGATTGGCGATAATGTTCGGGCCGAAAAGCTCTTCTAGCTCCTGTCTGATGTCGGCTCCGCCCACTTCCATTTTAACCTCCGCAGCGTCGGCCAGAATCAGCTCTTTATCAACCATTTCCTCCAAAATCTTCTTCCAGCTGACCATATAAAATTGACAGCGGATTTCCGGAAAATCAGTGTATTGCGGATATTGCTGATAAAACACCATATCCATCTTTTTCAC